>LFTD01000104.1:429-19164 GCA_001512625.1 Clostridiales bacterium DTU036
GGAAGGAACAATTGGCTCTTTTCAGCAAGCCCCAGAGGGGCTAGCTCATCTGCCCTTATTTATTCCATCATACAAACAGCCATAGCAAATGATCTAAAGCCCTATCACTACTTGAATCACATCTTTGAAGAGATACAGCTAAACGAGGAGCTACAGGTAGTGGATCTTCTTCCCTGGTCAGATAAGATACCGGGGGAATGTAAAAAATAAACGACGCTAAATGAACAAACATCCAGACAGGTCAAGAGCAATAATGACCAGCTGGTTGTTTTTTTTATGGGTGCGCCCTTGAATTGACGCTTACTTCTCTTTTCCTGTGTTTTTTAGTTGAGCTTCTTAACTGGATGTAGGTGTTTTTTAAGCCTATCTTGCTTATCTTTCCTACATAACTTCATAAAGTTATGGCCTAGAACTTCCCAGTAGAGCTCAGCCTCCACTTTCTGAATGCCAAAGTGTCTTAGCCTTGTTAGACCCCTCTGATCCTTTATTGATGCGAAAGCTCCTTCCGCTTGGATACTTCTATTTATTCTGAGAAGAATCCCCTCTTCGGAGCTTATTAGTCTTTCACTTTCTTTTCTTAGCTCATCAAGATTCTTGTTTACTTGTATGCTTCTGAGTGTTTTACTAGTAGTACATTTACTTTTAAGCTCACATTGCCCGCACTTACTTGCCATATAAATTCTGAACTCTTGCACAAGACCTGAAGATCTGACTTTTGTCATATCTTTGAAGTAGGTAAGCTTATCTCCACCAAGACAGTAATAAACATCTTCCTTTTCATCATAAATCATACTAGCCCTATTCTTAGGGTTCCTTTTATAAGAAGCTTCCTTCTATAGTTTCAAGGAGCTTTTGGAGCTGATGCTTTCTTTTCCCCTTACCGCTAACTATTTTTATGCCTTGAATGCTAATCTCTCTTTTCACTTTTTCTATAAGGCTTAAAAGAAGTTCCTGAGGGTCTTCTAAACTCACATAAACCTCATCAGTATCTAGCTCTTTTTGAGTTTCTTCCAAAACTTCTGGCAGTTTTATAAGGAGTTTTTCTAGGTATTCGATTACTGCCTTATTCCAGACGAAGGTGTATCTTCCTGCAGCTGATTCAATCTTGGTGCCATCTATAAAAACTTCCTTCTCAGTTATGAAGCCTTTCTTATAAAGGTAGATACAAAAACTTTTAAGTATAATTGGCAATTGAGGTGCAAACTTTTTCTTAAAGAGCCAGATTGTCGTATGATCTGGAGCCCTATAACCCTGTAGTAACCATATAAATCGCAGATCATACCTACAAAGCTCTTCTATGTTTCTTGAATAAGTTCTTGATAAGGCGGAGGCTAGAAGACAAATTTTTAGTAGAAGAATTTCCGGGTAGATGGGTTTAGCTCTTTTGAGCTCGCTAGTGCCAAAGACCTCCTCATAGCTTAAATTATCAACAAAGGCACTAACGTATCTAGCTGGGTCATCTTCTGGAAGGGCGAAACCAACTTCTAAAGGGAGCAGTAATTGCATTCCATCTGAAACTGGTTTATAATTATCTTGGTATGAATAATTGTTTGTCATACAATAATTATACCACGAAAGCGGCTCTTAGGGGTCGCTTTTTGTTGATATTTCAAGGCTTTTGATGCCTTTATATAATTACAATCCTAAACAAAAAAGGAGCCTGCACGCTAAACAATCATTTGATTAACGTGCAACGGCTCCTTTATAATGCTAAAATTCAAAGCCTGGGGTTATACAGGAGGAAAGTTTTAATTCATCAAGTAGAAGCTCGCCTTCTAGATCAGGAAAGGATAGGCTAAGGCCATCTAGTTCCTGACTATTGACTTCCATAATAAACTCTGTCCAGGTGTCTTTAATTAAATCCAGCTTACAAGTTTTATCAAGGACCTTGACCCCCTTGCTGTAGCCTTCTAAACTAAAACTAAGGTCGCTTGTATCCGAGCCTTTAACTAGAAACTCTAGGAGGATGGAGCCATTTAGATAGATATCATTTAATTTAACCTTGGTATTTTTTGTAAAAATTAGGGATTTATATCCACTATAAAAATCTTCTTCACTAAACTTTTCTCCAAGGAAGCTGAAGTTATTTAGCTCATCTTCGGACTTGTACTCGTATTTTTTGGTGTAACTTTCCTCATATACACTAGACCAATTACCCTTGGAGTCCTTTAATTGTAGGCTGATTAGATAGCTGCCTTCTTCGGGTAGGAGAAGGTTTACTAGATCTGTCTTTTGTTCTTTAATTAATTTGTTATCCTTAAAGATACTCCATTTTTTTTCGCTTACATGGAGGCCTGGTGGAATATAGCTTTGGTCTACAATTAGGATATTTTCATTGCGGTCGATTATGGTGAAAAGTGGTATTATGTTAGAGCTCTTGCCTATATTAATTCCCCCCATTAGGGAGGTAGCTCCAGTTACTAGTAGGACTAGTAGAAGGCTGACAATAAGGAAAAACTTGTAGTTTACTTGCTTTAGCCTTTGAAATAAGGCTTTTTGCATCAGATCAACCTTTTCTGTATAGATGGTTTCTTCAACGAAGAGATCCTTTATATAGATTTTTTTAATGCCTTCTTCAATATCTGCATAGCTCTCCACCTCATTGTTATTAGGTAGTTCCCTAAAATAGGTTTTAAAATTATAAAGGGAGATATCCTGACCAATAAAGTCCAGCATAACATTGCTGATTCCTTGGCGTAGGTGGTGGAACTTTAGGGGCCTTTCAAAGACTATGTCTTCTACAATGAGGACCCCTCTATGCTTGAGCTCACCTGATACAATATAGAAGTTCTCTGGCCTAATTAGGTTGACCTGAAAGTTAAGAGGTAGGGCTTGAAAATCCTTTATAATCTTTAGATAGCTAGAAATCACCTCAACTTTTTCAGCAGGGCTTAGGTCTTCTTTTTCCAGCATGGGTTGTCCGATTAGAACTGGTGTAATAAAGACTGCGCTGTCATCTAACAGCTCAAAGTCTGTTAAATTAGGTAGGTGAAGCCTGGTTTTTCTCATTAGACTAGCATCTATATTCTCACTAAAATAGATCTGGTTTTTTATATAATGGCGGCTAAGCATAGATATCCTTTGCCTGCTACCTCGTAAATTCATTTTTGCTTTTGCCACTAGCTGCTCCTTGCTGTTTGGACCCCTCTTTATGAGAGCTCTAAAATAGTATTCTTCTGTGTTAGAATAGTAATGATATTAATTATAACTCAGGCCCTGGTTCTTGTGAAGACCAGCAAAACTTATTAGAGGTAAATATGTTTTCATTTCTTCATGCAGCAGACCTCCATCTAGGAACTCCCTTTGGAGGTTATCCCCAACATTTGAGGCAGCTTCTATTGGATTACCAGCTTGATTGCTTGGACTATCTAGTGAGCTTTGGCCTTGAAAATAAGGTTGAGGCTATTTTATTTGCAGGAGATCTTTTTGATAATCCAAGGCCTTCCTTGGAATTGGTTGATAGGGTTATTAGCAGTGTCAGGCCCCTGAAAGAAGAAGGGATTCCCTTTTATCTGGCCTTAGGTAACCACGATGCTGGTCTTGACTTAGAGCAATTTAAAGATTCGGGTATTTATATAATGGATAGCCAGGCTCCTAGTATTTATAAACACCAGGCCTGGTCCTTAGATGGGCTTAGCTTTGAAAGCCAGTGGGACCCAAGAAGGCCCTATGAGATTCTAGAAGGAGGCTCAGAGGGTTTTAGGCTGGGACTACTTCACTCAGCAGAGGGAGTTTACCTACCCTTGAGTAGGGAAGAAGTGGAAGATCTTGCCTATGATTACCTGGCCCTTGGCCATGTCCATAGTTTTACTAGATTTGGTAAAAGAGCCTACTATAGTGGTAATCTTAGCCAGATAGATGGACCTGGTGGCTTTATCTATTATAGGGAAGGCTATGAGGTCCAGCATATTTCAGCACCTGCTTTTCCCATAGAGGACAGGGTTTTTAAGCTAGAAAACCTAGCACAGGATCTTGATAGGCTGACTAGTTATGCTTATAAACCCGTCAGGCTTATCCTTGAAGGTAGGCTAGAAGCTGGGGAGCTTGAGTACTTAAATAGATGGCTGGCTGATAAGCCCGGTATTTTTTTCCTTAATAAGGTAGTGGAAGCTAGTGACATAGATTCAGGTCCTCTTTATCAAAAAAGCCTAGAGCTTTTAGAGAAAAATCCCAGGCTTATAGTTGAAGGGGCTGATCTTTTAGAGCTGGACCAGGATGAGGCCCTTAACTATCTTAAGGAAAATGCTCAGGAGCTCCTAGCAGAGCTTTTGGATTTCTTTAGAGGTGAAAATGATTAAATCAATTCATTTAAAGCCCTTTGGGCACTTTTTAGATAAAAAGTTATATTTTACATCGGGAATAAATCTTATCTATGCGGGCAATGAGGCTGGTAAAACCACAGTATTCAAGGCCCTTCAAGCAAGCCTACTGGGCTTTATTCCGGCAGGCAAGAATTATCCCTACTTTCCCTGGCAGGAAGAGGAGCTATTTTTAAGGGCAGAACTTATTGATGGCCGCATTGTAACTAGAAGAATTACTTCTTCAATAAGCGGCTTTATTGAGAAGGAGTCACAGATAGAGGTTATAGCTAATAGGCCTATAGATGAAATCTCCCGTCAATATTTGGAGTCCTTCCACCTCCTAGATGCAGATAACCTCCATAGCTTGGCTAGAAGGTCCATGGATGAGATAATTGAGACCTATGTGGAAAAGCTTTATCTTGGTCAGGAAGCTGGTTATAGGGAGGTCTTAGCTTTACTGGATGAGAGGAAAAAGGCCATTTATAAGAAAAGAGGCCATAACTTTCTTCTGGCTAAACTTGATGAAGAAATCTACCAGCAAAGAAGAAGGGGGCTAGTAAGAGACCAAACCCTGGAAAAATATAAGTTAAAAAAAGAAGAGCTTCAAAGGTTTGAGAAGTCTTTAAAATCAGACCTTTTAGTAAGGGAGAAAGTAAAAGCGCTTAACCAGGAAATTCAGGCTAAGACTTTGGAAATGATGGAGCTACAAAGGTTAGCTGATTTAGACCAGGCCCTTAAGGCTACCCCTACTTGGCCCTTCTATGGTATATTTGCTTTTATTGGCCTAATCTTTGTCACCTTTGGTTTGGACAAAATTGCCTTAAACTATGCTATAGTACTTACTTTATTGTCTTTCATTATGGGACTGCTATACTTATATATAAATAGGGCTAGGAAGTCCTGGAATTTAAAACTACTTTCTCAGGCTGGTTTTTTTAATCTGGGGGATTTTAAGGAGACCTACCGGCTCCAAAAGCAGATGGATTTTGATTATGAAACACTGGTTGAAGAGAGTAGGGCTCTTTCTGAAGGGCTTGAATTTACAGCTTCAGATAGACTACTTGATTTAAAAATTGAACTGGCTAGGCTAGAGGATCAAATGGCTGAGGATTACCTAGAGGTTCAGGGTCTGGAGGAGAAAAGGGCCAGCCTTGTTGAAGAATACAATCGCTACTCCCTTCAGGAAAGTCTTCTTAGAAAAAGCTATGAGGACTTTAGAGAGGAGCTCCTTCCAGAAATCATGGATAGAGCTTCCCACTACCTCAGGGACTTTACCCAGAAAAAATATCTAAAAATTTTGACCACTAGCCAGGATGGTTTTTTTCTTCAAAGTGAGGGGGAGAATCTTGAGTTTTCTCCTTCTATGAGTAAGGGCCTTAGAAGTCAGTTCTATTTGGCTATAAGATTGGCCTTTATAGACAAGATGGGTTCTAAGTTACCAGTTTTTTATGATGAGGCTTTTAGCAACTGGGATGAAGATAGGCTAGTTTCTACTTTAAAGAGGATTCAAGAGCTACCAAGGCAGCAGTTTATTTTTACTTGTAGAGAATCTGATGCTCTTATGTATGAAGAAATTTTGGGTATAAGACGGATAGAACTTTAGGAGATGTTTTGGAAAAAAGATTAGATTATGCAAAAAGGCTAAGTATTATTAGCCTTACAACAAACTTATTTTTATCAGCTATTAAGATTATATCAGGACTGGTGGGTCACTCTTCAGTTATCATTGCAGATGGTGTGGATTCCCTTAGTGATACTATTACAACCCTTATAGCTTATATGGGGGTTCATATAGCATCCAAGTCTGCCGATGAGAGTCATCCCTATGGCCATGAGCGCTTTGAGGCTATCCTATCAAAAATTCTAGCCCTTTTTCTTTTTGTTGTGGCTCTGGGAATTTTGAATCAGGCTAGGATTGAGTTTACAGATCCCAATAGAAATATGCCTACACTCTTTCCTCTTATAGCTGCTCTGATATCAATAGTAGGAAAGCTATTTTTATCAGGCTACACCATGCACTATGCTAAGCTTATGGACTCCAGTATCTATATGGCGGATGGTAAGAACTATCTAAATGATGTCCTGTCTTCTATAGGCTCACTTTTAGGTATCTATTTAGCTAGAAAGGGCTATCCGATTTTTCAGCCCCTTTTCACCTTGGTTATCGCGGGCTTCCTATTTAAGATTTCCCTGGAGCTATATGTTGAGTCTATTGCAGATCTATCAGATGTAGCGGCTCCTCCAGAAGTACTAGAGGAGATAAGAAAGATTACCTTTGAGTGCGACCAGTGTATTGAAAGTATAGACCTATTAAAAAGCAGGCGCCATGGCAAGAGGTATTATGTTGATATGGAGATTTGTCTAAGGGGGGATATGAGCCTTTATGATGCCCATGCCATTGCCCACTTGGTCCATGACCAGATAGAAAATCAGATACCAGAGGTCAAACACTGCATGATTCATGTCAATCCCTGCTAGTTGACACGAACATATGTTCGTGATAATCTAGCCTTAGAGGTGATGATATGAAAGTCGTGGCTAAACCTATAGACATGCTGGCCCTTTTTGATGTGGCAGGCCAAATACATCCCATCCGCTTTAGGCTTGAAGAGGATGAACAGGTGGTTGTTAAGGTAGACCAGGTATTCTCCAGGAGCTTTGAAAAAAAAGCTGGTATTCCTGTCTATGTTTTTGATTGCATAAGTGATATTGAGGGCCAAAGAAAGACCTATCAACTCAAGTATGAAATAGAGGATAACAAGTGGATTCTCTTTAAGATATAAGACAAAAAGGAGGCTAAGATGCTAATTAATTACATTGGTCACAGTACTTTTCAGATTAAGACTGAGGATAAGAACATAATCATAGACCCCTTTATTTTGGGAAATCCCTGGACTCAAACCGAGCCTGAAGACTACAAGGATCTAACCCATATCTTTGTCACCCATGGCCATAGTGACCACTTGGGAGATACGGTGGAAATAGCCAAGCTTTCAGGAGCCCTAGTCTACTGTAATCATGAGATTGCTGGCTATCTAGCTTCTAAGGGAGTCGAAAATATCCATGGTATGCATATAGGTGGGGCCCATGGCTGGGTAAAGATGACTCCAGCCCTCCATGGAAGTGGTATAGAAACGAAGGATGCAATCCTTTATGGAGGTCTGGCAGGAGGCTTTTTACTTAGCCTTGAAGATAGGCTTATCTATCACAGTGGAGACACAGGTCTTAGTATGGAGATGAAGCTACTTGAAGACAAGGTAGACCTAGCCCTTCTTCCAGTGGGAGGAAACTACACTATGGATATAGAGGATGCCAAGCTAGCCCTTGGTTTTATAAAGCCCAAGGCCTTTATTCCCATGCACTTTAAAACCTTTCCAGTTATTGATGTAAATCCCAGGGACCTAGTTGTTGAAGGAATTGAGGGTATCTATCTAGAACCGGGGGAGCTAGTTCAGTGGTAATTTCAACTGGTGAAATAGAGAGCTATATTGATTTGTGGCTAAAAGACAGAATTCAAAAGGAGGGGTTGCCTGATTTTTGGAGGGAAAGCCTGGTTGGTTTTTTGCCCGCTAACCATCCAGGTATAGAAGGCTTAAAGGAATTAGTAGTCAGTAATCACTACCAGCCCGAGGATTTTTTAGAAGGTGCCAAGAGCGTAGTATGTTTTTTCCTTCCATTTAAAGCTTGGGTGGCCAAGACTAACATAAAAGAAGAAGCGGCCTCCAAAACCTGGGCTGATGCCTACATGACTACAAATAGGTTGGCCATAGAACTTGGAGAAGACTTGTTAGAGTTTTTTAAGGAGAGAGGCTATAGGGCTGCCTATCCCTATGAGGCAACTATTTTTCCCAAGGAAAACCCTAGGAGCCGCTGGTCCCAGCGCCACCTGGCCTATTATGCAGGCCTGGGAAGCTTTGGAATTAATAATCTCCTCATCAGCAGTAAGGGCTCACTGGGCAGATACTTTTCTATAATAACCGATATGGAAGTAGAGGGAGCAGAGCTAAGTGCTGAGCATTGTCTTTACAAACAAGATGGCTCCTGCACCATATGCGTTGATGCCTGCAGCTTTGGAGCCCTTAATCTAGAGGGCTTTGATAGACATAGGTGCCTAGAACAGCTTGGGATTAATGAGAAACTGGTTGGAGCCGGCGTTTGTGGTAAGTGTGCTGTGGGCCTACCCTGTTCCTTTGGGATTCCTAGAGCCAGGTAGAAGGATACAATATACTTAAGTGGTTTTAGAAAAAGCTTTAGAAAAAACTTTAGAAAAAACTAGAAAATAAAATAGGCTCTTGTCCTTGACAAAGCCTTTGTACTCATGTATCATACCCCTGTAAAGCAAATAACCTTTACAGGGGTATTTTATGGATCAAGTTAAAGAAACCTTTTACATGGATATTTATGGTAGTCTCCTGACTGACCACCAGCAGAAGATCCTCCGTTTGGTACTTATGGAGGATTATTCTTTGGCTGAAATTGCAGAGGAGCTAAATATTACCCGCCAAGGAGTCCATGATGGGGTACAAAGAGGCCTGGCCAAGCTTCAGTGGTATGAGGATCATCTAGGTCTATATGAAAAACACTTGGAAAAAAAAGACAAAATTCTTAGAATTATTGAGATTCTTAATAAGACCGAGGGTGTATCTGAAGAAACCTTAGACCTGTTAAGGAAGCTAATAGATGCATAAAGGAGGTTTGAGTGCTTGGTGGATTAAGTGAAAAACTGCAAACCGCCCTGAACAAGCTCAGTGGCAAGGGTAAGGTTAGTGAGAAGGATATAAAGGATGTGATGAGGGAGGTTAGACTCTCCCTGCTAGAAGCTGATGTCAACTACCGGGTGGTTAAGGACTTTGTTAAAAAAATCCAGGAAAGGGCTCTTGGAGCCGAGGTAATGGAAAGTCTGACCCCAGGTAACCAGGTTATAAAGATTGTAAGGGATGAGCTTACGGCTCTTATGGGCAGCACTAATAGCAAACTGACTTTTAATAGCAATGGACCTAGCATTTATATGATAGTAGGCCTTCAAGGTTCTGGTAAGACTACAAGTGGGGCTAAGCTCTCAGCTAAGCTTAGAGAAAAGGGCAGAAGGCCCATGCTGGTGGCCCTGGATATCTACAGGCCCGCCGCCATTGACCAGCTCCAGGTTTTAGGTAAGCAGCTGGATATACCAGTGTTTTCTCTGGGAGATCAGAAGTCTCCCGTTGATATAGCCAGGGCAGCCCTGGAAGAAGCCTATAGCACTAGTCGAGATGTTCTTATTCTTGACACAGCAGGTAGGCTTCATATAGATGAAGAGCTCATGGATGAGCTAAAAGAAATCAAGGCAGCTGTAAAGCCAACAGAGATTATCCTAGTTGTAGATGCCATGGTGGGTCAGGACTCAGTTACAGTGGCAGATAGCTTCCATCAGCAGCTGGGAATTGATGGTATTATCATGACCAAGATGGATGGTGATACTAGAGGGGGCTCTGCCCTTAGTATGAAGGAGGTCACAGGAGCTCCTATAAAGTTTATTGGGACAGGAGAGAAGATAGCAGCTTCAAGCCTAGAGGAGTTTCATCCAGACAGGATGGCCTCGAGAATCCTAGGCATGGGAGATGTCCTCAGCTTAATTGAACGGGCTGAAAAGAGCTATGATGAGAAGAAGGCCCAGGAACTTGAAAAGAAAATGCGACAAGATGGCCTGGACTTTGATGACTTTCTTGACCAGCTCCAGCAGATGAGGGAGATGGGAGGAATCGGAGAGCTTCTAGCCATGCTGCCAGGTGTTGGTGGCAATATGAAGGCCATGAAAAACCTGGAGATGGACGATAAGGAAATAAAGAAGGTTGAAGCTATTATCCAGTCCATGACAGCTCAGGAAAGAAAGCAACCTGACATTCTTAATGCCAAAAGAAGACAGAGAATAGCTCAGGGCTCTGGAACCAGTGTCCAGGACGTCAATAAGCTAGTCAAACAATTTAATCAAAGCAGAAAAATGATGAAGCAGTTTACAAATATGTCTAAAAAGGGCAAGAACCCCTTCGGAGGAATGGGTCTACCTTTTTAATATAAAACCAGGGGCCGGGGTTCTAGCCTTGCTAGAAAGTTCACAGAACAGGCCACTTAGATAAAGGAGGTATTCATGGCAGTTAAAATTAGACTAAGAAGAATGGGAAGTAAAAAACGTCCCTTTTATCGTGTTGTTGTAGCCGATTCTAGAAGCCCAAGGGATGGTCGCTTCATTGAAGAGCTAGGATATTTCGATCCACTTAGTGATCCTGTTAACCTAAAAATCGATAATGAAAAAGCGATTAAATGGTTAAAAGATGGCGCTCAACCAACTGATAGGGCCAAACTTCTTCTTAAGAAGAGCGGCGTTTACGAAGAGCTTTAGGAGGAAGAAATGTCTGAATTAGTACGCTCTGTTGTAGTAAGAATTGTTCAGTACCCTGAAATGGTCAATGTTACAGAAGTTGAAAAAGACGATACAATTACCGTGGAAATCCGTGTAGCTCCAGATGATATGGGCAGGGTTATAGGTAAGGGTGGAAGAGTTATCAACGCCATAAGAACAATTGCCAAGGCAGGTGCCTATCAGGATAATACCAAGGTCTTTGTTGAAGTTATCTAATGATACTTGTAGGCAGGACCACTAAAACTGTTGGGCTTAAAGGGGAGATAAGAGTCTATCTTCACCAGGCAGATCTAATCGAGCTTGGAGAAAGCTATTATCTAGATGGTCAGGCCCATACAATAGAAAAACTGCGTTTTAATAAAAATACAGCAACTATCAAGTTCTCACAAATAGACAGCATTGAGGAGGCCGAGGACTATTTGAACCTAGACCTCTATAGAAGAAAGGAAGATATCTCTTTAGACCAGGATGAGTATTTTTACTCAGAGCTTCTGGGCCTGAGGGTCTTAAGTGAAGAGGGAGACTATCTTGGAGAAATAGTGGATATAATCCAGCCATCTGTACAAAATGTCTATGTAATTAAAGGAGAGGTGGAATTTCTTCTGCCTGCGGTTGAAGAGTTTATTGTCTCCATTGATCTAGAGAAAAGAGAAATGACTGTGTCTTTAATTGAAGGCCTTATATGAAATTTACTATAATAAGCTTATTTCCCGAGTATTTCCAGTCCTACTTGGACATGGGAATTATTAAAAGGGCTTTAGATGATGGCTTTTTAGAAGTTGAGCTGGTTAACTTAAGGGATTACAGTCTGGACAAGCATAAAAAAGCTGATGACTACCCTTTTGGAGAAGGCCCAGGTATGGTGCTTATGGCCCAGCCAGCGCTAGATGCACTGGAGGGCAGGAGTCACCCAAGAATCCACCTAAGTCCTAGAGGAGAGCTTCTAGATCAAGCCAAAGTAAAGGCTCTGGCTGATAACAGGGAGATAACAATCCTGTGTAGCCACTATGAGGGTTTAGACCAAAGGGTTATAGATACCGCCATTGATGAGGAGATATCCATTGGAGATTACATCCTCTCAGGGGGCGAGATGGCTGCAGTAATTCTTATGGACGCAGTAATTAGACTGATTCCCGGAGTAATTAATAAGGACTCTGTGGAAGAAGAATCCCATGAGGAAGGGCTACTTGAATACCACCAGTATACCAGACCCAGGGTCTTTAGAGATCTTGAAGTACCTGAGATACTTTTTAGTGGTCATCATGAAAAAATTAGGCTTTACCGCTTGGAAGAGTCAATAAGACTGACTATGAAGAGGCGGCCTGACATGATAGAAAAGGGACTTGCCAGTGGGACCTATAATGAAGAAGTTTTAAAATTAATAGAAAAAATACGAGAGGAGGAAAGGAATGAATTATAATATCATCCGTGATCTCGAAAGAGAAGGCCAAAAAAAGGATTTACCTTCCTTTAACGTAGGTGATACAGTCAGAGTATCTGAGCGTATCACTGAAGGTAAAAGACAACGTATCCAAGTTTTTGAAGGCCTTGTTATTAAAAGACAAGGTGGGGGAATTTCTGAGCGTTTTACAGTGCGTAAGCTATCTGGAAACGTAGGAGTTGAAAAAACCTTCCCCCTTCATTCACCAAAAATTGAAGGTGTTGAAGTGATTCGTCGTGGTAAAGTTCGTCGTGCACGTCTTTACTACATCCGCGACCGTGTTGGTAAGGCCGCAAAAGTTAAAGAAAGAATCCGTTAAGAACTGCTCTGCAGTTCTTTTTCGTAGGAGGAGCTATGGATATACAATGGTATCCCGGTCATATGAAAAAGACCAGGGACTTAATTTCTCAAAACTACAAATTAGTTGACCTAATAATTGAATTACTTGATGCCAGGGCCCCTAGCTCTTCTCTTAACCCTATTTTTGATGATTTGCTTGGAAATAAAAAGAGAATCTATATCTTAAATAAGGCTGACCTGGCTGATGAAGAAGTCAATAGGCTCTGGTTAAACTATTATAGTGAAGAGAAGAAGGATATAATTCTAATGAATTCAAGGGATGGCTCTACCAAAGAGCTCCTTAATCTTATAGATAAGGTCACTGCCCCTATGCAAGAAGAGATGAAAAAAAAGGGTAGAAAACCAAGACCTGTTAGGATGATGATTCTTGGCGTCCCTAATGTGGGGAAAAGCTCACTAATTAATCGGCTTGCAGGTAGGGCTTCTGCTAAAACAGGTGATAGGCCAGGAGTTACTAGGGGTAAACAGTGGGTTAGGCTGGGTAATAACCTGGAGCTCTTTGATACCCCTGGAATTCTATGGCCCAAGTTTGAAGAATCAACTGAAGGCCTTCATCTGGCTTTAGTGGGATCCATTAGGGATGAAATCTTAGATAGACAGACCTTGGCTTATAACCTAGTGGGCATTGTAAGAAAGCTCTATCCGGGAGCTCTAGGTAAACGCTATGGAATTGAAGAAGTAGGCGAAGATATAGAAGTTATGGATAGGATAGGCCAGGCTAGAGGGGCACTTCTTCCTGGAAAGATGATTGATTATGATAGGATTTCTCGTATTCTTATAGATGAATTTAGAAGCGGAATGCTTGGGAGGATTAGCCTTGAAAGACCTGACAATAAGGGAGTGGAAGCAGCTTTATGATAGCCTTGACCCTTTAGAGTTTTTAGAAGTAAGCAAGGAAGAAAAGAAAAAGGGCGTAGAAGGCCTAAGGAAAAAAGCCCTAAGACTTATAAAGGAAAAGGAGAGGCTAGAAGAGGGCTGGACTACAAGGAGTCTGCCTAAAGAGAAGCTTCTTGCTAGAGGTTTTAAAATCATCGGAGGTATGGATGAGGCTGGAAGAGGGCCTCTAGCAGGTCCCGTGGTAGCAGCTGTTGTGGTACTTGATAAGCCCATCCTGGGCCTAAGGGATTCTAAGAAGCTCTCGGCTAGTTTTAGAGAGGAGCTTTTTAAAAAAATTAAAAAGGAAGCTTTTGCCTATGGTATCGGCTGGGCATCTGAAGATGAGATAGATAAAAGCGATATACTTAGTGCCACCAAGCTTGCCATGACTAGGGCACTAAAAAAGCTGGGGATTGAGCTTGATGGCTTGCTTTTAGATGGAACTCCCCTGAAAATTCACAAGAATGAATACGCACTTGTTGGAGGGGATGATCTGAGCAATGAAATTGCTGCAGCATCAATCCTAGCCAAGGTTACTAGGGATAGGTGGATGATAGAGATGGAAGACCACTACCCAGGTTATGGTTTTGCCCAGCATAAGGGGTATGGTACGGCTCAGCATATGGAGGCACTAAGGGAATTTGGGCCCTGTCCCATCCATAGGAAGAGCTTCCTATCCTTCCTTGATGAAAGTTAGCTAAATAAAGGACTAGGACCTAGCTATAGAACCTATAATTAGCTGGGAGGTCCTTATGAAAATATATAGAAAAGACTTTCCCCTCAGGCTACAAAACATAGAAGAAGTTCCAGAGTTTTTGTACTACATAGGGGATAGAAGTCTACTTAATAAAAAGACAGTGACCATTGTTGGTACTAGAAGGCCAACAGCTAGGGGAAGACATCAAACTAGAAAAATAGTTGAAAAGTTAATTTCCCGTGATATAGTAGTAGTCAGCGGATTTGCTAAGGGAATTGATGAAGAGGCCCACAGAGCGGCCCTAGAACTGGGAGGCACTACCATTGCAGTTTTAGGAGCTGGTCTTGACTCTACCTATCCGAGGGGTAGGGACTGGCTGAGAAGGGAAACCGAAAAAAGGGGACTTATCCTTAGCGAATATGAAAGGGACCAGGAGCCCAGGCCCTGGCACTTTCCCAAGCGTAACAGGCTTTTATCTGGCCTAAGTCCCATCACTATTGTTGTGGAAGCCACAATTGAAAGCGGGACTATGATTACAGCTAGGCAGGCACTAAGTCAAAATAGAAACCTGTGGGTTGTCCCAGGCCCACCGGAAAGTGAAATGAGTCTGGGACCCAATTATTTGATTTTTCAAGGGGCTAACCCCCTTTATCACTACGACTTGATTGACCATTGGGAGGAAGATATATGGCAAAGAATTTGGTGATTGTTGAATCACCTTTTAAGGCTAGAACTATAGAGAAGTATTTAGGGAAAAACTATAAGGTCCTGGCCAGTGTGGGCCATGTAAGGGACCTACCTAAGAGCCAGATGGGCATAGATCTTGAAAATAATTTCGAACCTAAGTATATAACTATAAGGGGTAAAGGCCCGGTTATTGCTGAGCTTAAGAAGGAACAGAAGAAGGCTGATAGAGTTCTGATTGCCACTGACCCTGATAGGGAAGGGGAGGCTATTGCCTGGCACCTAGCCACAGCCCTAGACCTGGATAAAGAAGAGGCCATGAGGGTTTCCTTTCAAGAAATAACCAAGGAAGCTGTCAAGGAAGCTATTAAAAAGCCCGTGGTCATTGACCAGGGGCTGGTTGATGCCCAGCAGGCTAGGAGGATTCTTGATAGGCTGGTAGGTTATGGAATTAGTCCCATCCTTTGGCGTAAGGTAATGAAGGGCCTAAGCGCTGGAAGGGTCCAGTCTGTAGCAACAAGGCTTATTATTCTTAGAGAAAGGGAGATTTCTGCCTTTATCCCTAAAGAGTACTGGCTATTTGATGGTAAGTTTTTAACAAGTTCTAAGAAGCTAGTTGATGCAGAACTTATAAAATATAAAAATAAGAAGCTAGAGGTTTCTACAAAAGAAGAAGCAATGGAGATTAAAAAAGAAATCCAGTCAACAGATTTTTCTGTTACAGATATCCAGGAGAAGAAACGCTCTAGAGCTCCCTATGGGGCCTATACCACCTCCACCCTTCAGCAGGATGCTTCAGTTAGGCTGAACTTCTCATCATCTAAGACCATGATGCTGGCTCAAAGACTCTATGAAGGTATTAAGATCGGCAGGTCCACAGAAGGTCTTATAACCTATATGAGAACTGACTCAGCTAGGATTAGTGAATCAGCAGTACTGGCCGCCAAGGACTTTATTGTGGATAACTATGGATCTAAGTACTCAGCTCCAAAAATAGGAGGGGCTGCCAAGGCTGCCCAGGATGCCCACGAAGCTATAAGACCAACTTCTGTTGAGCACACACCAGAAAAGATGGCCAGCTACCTCAAGAGAGATGAGCTAAGGCTCTATACCTTGATTTGGACCCGTTTTGTTGCTAGTCAGATGAAATCAGCCCAGTATGAGGGTATTCAGGTTACAATCGCCGGCGGTGACTATGAGTTTAGAGCCAAGGGAGAAAGACAAGTTTTTGATGGTTTTCTAAAGGTCTATGATGATAGGAAAAGCAAGGATGTGGAGCTGGCTCCTATGGAGATAGGTGAAGAAATGACTCTTAATGAATTAAAGGAAGAGCAAAAATTCACCCAGCCCCCTTCTAGATATACTGAGGCCAGCCTTATTAAAGAACTGGAAGAAAATGGTATAGGTAGGCCATCTACCTACGCTCCTACTCTTACTGCAATTATGAAAAGGGGCTATGTAGTTAAGGAAAAAAAGAACCTCCTACCAACAGAACTAGGTGAAATTACCAATGAGATTATGGAAGAAAACTTCCTTCAAATAGTAGAGCCCGAGTTTTCAGCCGAGATGGAAGAGGAACTGGATAAGATCAGTGACAAGTCCACTGCCTGGCAAGAGGTAATAGGAGACTTCTATGGTGTTCTAAAACCTATGCTTGAAGAGGCGGAAAAGAGCGTCCAAAAGTATGATTTAGATGAGCTGACTGATATAAAGTGTGAAAAATGTGGCTCACCCATGCTGATAAAAAAGACTGTAAAGGGAAGTTTCTATGCCTGCAGTAATTATCCAGAGTGCCAAAACACCAAACCAATACTAAAGGAGATTGGTGTGCCCTGTCCCCTTTGTGAAAAGGGTCAGATAGTTGAAAGAAAGACAAAGAAACTTAAAGTTTTCTGGGGCTGTGATCAGTTTCCAGATTGCCGATTCGCCTCTTGGGATAAACCCATTAATAGGATGTGCCCAAAATGTGGCTCAATATTAGTTGAAGGTAAGGGTAAGAGGAGTGGTACAATTCACTGCTCATCAAAGGAGTGCGATTACACCGAAAAAAAGGACAAGAAGAAAGGAAGTAAAGCTTAAATCCTATTGAAGTTTAGAGCTTATTATGATAAGATACTAAAGGTTAAATACACACCTATCCAAAAAACTTGTGCCTTAAGGGTAAGGGATGGGGAGGACAAACAAGGAGGAAAGATTATGTCCGTTGTATCAATGAAAAGTTTATTAGAAGCAGGTGTCCACTTTGGTCACCAAACCAAGCGTTGGAATCCCAAGATGAAGCCCTATATTTATACAGAGCGTAATGGGATCTACATTATTGACCTACAAAAATCAGTCAAAATGCTAGAAGAAGCCTGTGATTTTGTTAGGGATTTATCCAGCAATGGAGGCAATGTGCTTTTTGTAGGAACTAAAAAGCAAGCCAGAATTGCTATCGAGCAAGAAGCTAAGAGAGCAGGGGCCTTCTACATCAATCAGAGTTGGAAGGGTGGTCTATTAACTAACTTTACAACCATTCGCCAGAGGATAGAGTATCTGTTTGAATTAGAGGAAATGGAAGCTGATGGGACCATGGAAGCCCTACCTAAAAAAGAAGTTATCCTTATTCGCAGGGAAAAGGAAAAGCTTGAGCGCTTCTACAACGGTATCAGGGACATGGTAGAACTTCCCGATGCTATCTTTATAATTGACCAGATGAAGGAAAAAATAGCCATCCATGAAGCCAAGCTTCTAGGAATTCCAGTTATTGGTATCCTAGATACCAATGGAGACCCCGATGAAATTGATTTCCCAATTCCTGGAAATGATGATGCTATTAGAGCAATTAAACTTCTTTCTGCAACCATTGCCGATTCTATTCTAGAAGGAAAAGCTGCCATGGATGTGCAGGAAGATGAGATAGAAGAAGTTGAAGAAGTTGAAGAGGATTTAGAAGAAGTTGATGAAGAAGAAATAGAAGAGGATACAGAAGAAGACCAGGAGTAAACAGGAGGTGTTTAATGTCCTTTGGTGTAAAAGATATAAAAGAACTACGTGAGCGTACCGGAGCTGGAATGCTTGATTGTAAAAAAGCCCTAGAGGAATCTGGTGGAAATATGGAAGCTGCCATTGAGTACCTAAGGAAAAAAGGTATAGCAACTTCAGCCAAGAAGGCTAGTCGTATTGCAGCTGAAGGCCTAGTTGCCATGGTAATTGCAGAAGACTCTAAATCCGGTGCTTTAGTAGAGGTCAATGCTGAAACTGATTTTGTTGCAAAAAACAAGGAATTTAGTGATTTTGTTGAGGCTTTAGCTGTCTTAGCCCATAAAGAAAAGCCAGCTGATCTTGAAGCTCTAAAAGCCCTTGATTTCCAAGGAACCAGCGTCGATGAGGCACTTAAAGCCCTTATAGCCCGTATTGGTGAAAACATGAATCTACGTCGCTTTGAATATGTTGAAGTGGAAAATGGCGTGGTTGCAGGTTATTTACACGGCAATGGTAGGATTGGAGCTCTGGTAGCTTTAGCTACAGAAGCCAAAGCAGAAGATGTCAATGAACTTGGCAAGGATCTTGCCATGCAGGTAGCCTCTATGAATCCCAAGTATGTTTCTAGAGATGATGTTGATGCTGACTACATTGAGAGTGAAAAAAGTATTTTACTTGAGCAGGCTCTTAATGAAAACCGTCAAGCTGAGGCAGCTGGACAAAAGGCCAAACCTGAAAACATCATTGAAAAAATGGTTGTTGGTCGCTTAAATAAGGAGCTAAAGGATGTATGTCTTCTTGAGCAGGCCTTTATCAAAGATGGTGACTTAACCGTTGGTAAGTTAGTAGATGCCAAGGCCAAGGAGCTAGGTGTCAAACTTGAAGTTCTAGAAATTGCTCGCTATGAAGTGGGTGAGGGTCTAGAAAAAAGAGAAGAAAATTTTGCAGAAGAAGTAGCCAAGCAAATGGCTTAAATTGTGGCCTTCCCTAGTGGAGGGCCTTTTTTTTGTAAACT
>LFTD01000081.1 GCA_001512625.1 Clostridiales bacterium DTU036
AAGAAAGCGAAATGGTATAGAGGGCATACCCTCAGTTCTCAGACGAAGGTATGGTATAGATAATCTACCAGTCAGGGGACTTTTGCGCTCAAAAACCTGGTTGGCTTTCAAAGCTATGGCAATAAATGTCAAAAGGCTACTAAGTGGCATGGAAGAGGGCATGGAAATGGCCTAAAACTAGCCAAGATTTCTTGTTATCTTTTTTTGAAAGACTCTTTTTAGGAACTAAAGACTTTTTATGCCATCCTTCACTTTACGGATGTAGCTTTTGACACTATAACCATAATTCTCTAAATATAAACCGACCTATAAAATGTCGGTTTATATTGTTATAGTGTCGTTTATTAGATACAATAACTTTGAGGTGAAAAAATGAGCAGATTTATTGAGTCGGAGATCTTAGAACTAAAAGAAAAATATTCGGATTCTATAGCTAAAGAAATTGTATCCTTTTTAAATGCAAATGGGGGCACACTTTTAATTGGCGTTAGAGATGATGGAGTAGTCGTTGGTGTTGAAAAAATTGACGAAACACTAAGAAAGGTTTCTGATATTATTACTTCTAAAATAGAACCCAATCCGCAAGATGAAATTACATCCGAATTAAGATTTGCGGATGGTAAAACAATCATTGCTTTAGAAATTAATAAAGGTAGCAGAAACGTTTATTGTCAGAAAAAATATGGTTTTTCTTCAATGGGTTGTACGATACGAATAGGTACATCTTGTAAGGAGATGACGCCTGAACAAATTAAAATACGTTATGAAAAGAATTTTATTGATACTGAATACATGCTGAAAAGAAAATCAAGTTCAATGAATNNATGAATTTATCTTTCAGAGAATTGAAGATATATTACACCGAGAAGGGTTATCACGTCGATGACAAATCTTTTGCGACAAACTTGAATTTGAAAACGACAGCTGGAAGTTTTAATTTATTGGCGGAACTTCTTTCTGACAAAAATAGTATTCCCTTAATTTTTGTAAAATTTCAAGGAAATAATAAAGCCTCTATATCTGAACGGAGTGACTATGGATATGGATGTTTAATAACCTCATATGAAAAACTAAAGAACAGGTTACTTGCTGAAAATATTAATATATCAGATACAACAGTAAGACCAAGAAAAGATACCTATCTATTTGATTTTGATAGTGTTAATGAAGCAGTGATCAATGCACTCGTTCATAATGATTGGACAATATCGGAACCTCAATTTTCGATGTTCCATGACAGGCTAGAAATCTTATCTCATGGTGGATTAACAAGTGGTATGAGCACAAACCAATTCTTTGAGGGAATTAGCAAACCAAGGAATACTACTCTAATGAGAATTTTCTTGACGATGGGACTGACAGAGCATACTGGTCATGGAATTCCAACAATTATCAATAGATATGGTAAAGAAGTTTTCCAAATTGAAGATAACTATATTCGTTGTACCATACCCTTTGATAGGCAAGTATTATCACAAATAG
>LFTD01000014.1 GCA_001512625.1 Clostridiales bacterium DTU036
CTTGATATACCTAAGGCCTTGGCTGGGCTAAAAGACAAGAAAATCCTACATGATAGGTTGGTTTCTATAAATGAACTAGAGTCTCTTATTAAAGAAATCTTAGGAGGTGACCATGTATAGAATAAAAGTAGCTGCAACCAGCGCCAATCTTGGACCTGGCTTTGATAGTTTAGGCCTGGCCCTAAATCTCTATAATAGCTTTATTTTTAAAGAAGTTGATGGACTAGAGCTACTGGGCTTTGATAGGGAGTTTTCTAATAAAAACAACCTGGTCTACCTGGCTATGAAGAAGACCTTTGAAAAAATTGAATTTGAGCCTAGAGGTGTAAGGATAGAAGCTGATATTCAAATACCCATATCCAGGGGCCTTGGCTCCTCTGCCTCCTGTATAGTGGCGGGAATTATAGGCGCTAGCCTTCTAGCTAAAAGGCAACTTGATGAAGGGGAGATTCTTGATTTAGCGGTAGGTATAGAGGGGCACGCAGACAATGTAGCTGGGGCCCTACTAGGAGGCCTGGTAGTCTCTCTTATGGATGATGAGCTGGTCTATAGTCGCCATGAAGTAGGAGAAGACCTGATTTTCCTAGCCTTGGTACCTGATTATAAAGTGTCAACTCAAAAAGCCAGGGAAGTTCTTCCTGAGAAGGTGGACTTTAAAGAAGTCCTCAGCAATATATCTAGAGTCTCTCTACTTATGTCTGCCCTGCTTGAAAAAAGATATGATCTACTAAAATACGCCCTGGTTGATAAAGTCCATGAACCCTATAGAAAAGAACTAGTAAAAGACTATGATAGGCTGAGAAAACTAGCCCTGGATGAAGGAGCCCTAGGGGTTTATCTTTCAGGTGCTGGTCCTACCATCATGTGTCTATTAGATGAAGATAACCTGGACTTTAAAAATAGGATTAAAGCTGAGCTAGCTCCTGGCTGGCAAGTCCTTGAGCTGCGAGCCACAAACCAGGCTCTACTAGTGGGCTAGGCCCAATAAAAAAATGGAGGATTATTCCTCCACTAAGTCCATTCTTGCAATTATGACGGGCTCCAAGGGTCTATCCTGGGGGCCTGTTGCAACATTTGCAATGCGATCAATTACATCCAGTCCTGAAATTACCTTGCCAAAGGCAGCATACTCACCATCTAAATGGGGGGATTTTTCATGCATAATGAAAAACTGACTTCCGGCAGAATCCGGCATCATGCTCCTAGCCATGCTTAGGACTCCCTTTTCATGCTTGAGATTGTTCTCAAAACCGTTACTAGAAAACTCTCCAGGTATGCTGTAGCCTGGGCCACCCATACCTGTTCCTTCAGGACATCCTCCCTGGATCATAAAGCCAGGAATAATTCTGTGAAAACTTAAGCCATCATAAAAGCCCTTTTCAACTAGGTGAATAAAATTCTCAACTGTCTTGGGAGCTATATCAGGATAGAGCTCCAGGATCATCTCATCGCCATTTTCAAGACTTAGTCTTACCTTTTGATTCATCTTTCCTCCAAATTTCACCTTATAATTTATAAAATTACCCTCTTCATA
>LFTD01000029.1:0-2815 GCA_001512625.1 Clostridiales bacterium DTU036
ATAGGTTCCTGGAGGATAGATAAAGACCCCGCCAGATGTATGTAGGGCATTGACAAAGCCTATATTTGGATGACTTAGGATGAAGTCTGCCATAAGTTTAGTTTCATCATGGACTAGAGGATACTCCCCTGAACCTGGCTGGCGTTTTTCATCGTACCAGCCAAAGGGGAAGTTTCTATTAAAGTCATAGCCCCAGGGGCTTTTATTAGTTACAAGGCCTAGGCTAAAGTTCCCCTTAACCTCTCCTTCTGTAACTACATGGTAGAAGGGACCCTTAAAGTCCTGGGGTAACCTGCCCTCCATAAGTCTGGGATTTTCCTTAGAGATTTTCCAGGCTCCTTGGTTACTCTTAAACCTCATTAAACGGATTACCCCATCTCCATCCATGTCCTTAGCTACCAGGCCCTTCTCAGTTTCTTTAGGATAGACCTTATTAACAGATCTTAGTTTGTTGGCCGTATGTAGGTAGTAGTCACTACCATCGGGGGTAAGTTTAGGTAAAACATAGTAGGTATAGTTTCTAAGAAGATAGTCAATATCTTCTTCATTATTACCAGTGCAAAGGGCGTCAATTACATACATGGCACACATGGAGCCCGTAACTTCTCCTGCGTGAATGTTTCCATCTATGTAAAAGGCAGGCTTATCCTTAGGATCCTTATCTCCTTTAGAAAGGGTAACTGCCCAGACTGATTTATCTTCTTTGGTTTTCCCTAAACTTTCTAGGGAAATCACTTCTGGGTAGAGGGCCTTTAGTTCTTCAAGCTTTTCTGTCATAGTCTCATAGTCCCAGTAGTTATCATATTTAAAGGTGATTTTCATTCTTTTCTCCTATAGTACTTTTTCTAAAAATTCCTTGGTCCTTGGATTCTGCGGATTATCAAAGATATCCTGAGGGCTACCCTGCTCAACAATTTGCCCATCATCCATAAAGAGAACCCTATTACTAATTTCTTTAGCAAAGCCCATCTCATGGGTCACTATTACTATGGTCATGCCCTTTTTAGCTAGACCCACAATAACCTCTAGGACCTCCTTAACCATCTCAGGGTCCAGGGCACTGGTAGGCTCATCAAAGAGCATGACCATGGGATCCATAGCCAGAGCCCTAACTATGGCAAGACGCTGCTTTTGTCCACCTGAAAGTTTTCTAGGAAAGACATCTATCTTATCAAGAAGACCCACCTGCTCTAAAAGCTCCTTAGCCTGGTTTACTGCCTCTTCCTTAGAAAGTTTCTTCTCCAGCATAGGAGTAAGAATTATGTTATCCAGTACACTAAGATGGGGAAAGACATTAAAGTGCTGGAAGACCATACCGATTTTTTGGCGGTGGAGGGATAGGTTAACCTTGTCCTCTATAAGGGACTTACCATCAAAGATAATGTCCCCTGAGTCGGGCTTTTCTAAAAGGTTGAGGCAGCGTAGAAAGGTGGACTTGCCCGAACCAGAAGGACCTATGATTGAGACCACTTCTCCTTCTTTAATTGTTTCAGAAACTCCTTTAAGAACCTTAAGGTCCCCAAAGCCTTTTCTTAAGTTTTTTATCTCTATAATGTTAGACACTGGCCATCAGTTTCCTTTCTAAGACTCCCACAAGACGGGAAGAGGTGTAGGTTAGGGCAAAGTATACAAGAGCTAGAATAATAAGAGACTCCACTGCCTTATAAGAGGCGTTCATAACAATCCTATAGCTAGTCATAAGATCTGCCACATAGAAGGTGGAGGCTAGTGAGGTCTCCTTTATCATGGTGACAAATTCATTACCCAGGGCAGGTAGGATGTTTTTAATGGCCTGGGGGATAATAATCCTCAGCATTATATACTTCTCCCTCATACCCAGGCTTTCTGCAGCCTCCCTTTGTCCTGGATCAACCGCTTGTATCCCTGCCCTAAAGATCTCACAGACATAGGCGCTGGAGTTTAGGATTAGGGCCATAATAATACTGACTTCCTTAGGTATGTCCATGCCCACTATCTGGGGTAGAGCAAAATAAAAAAAATATAATTGCAAGAGGAGGGGGGTCCCCCTTAAAAAAGAGACCAGAGTTTCCACAAGGCCTGCAAAGAGCTTATACTTTGAAAGCCTAATTGTTGAGAGGAGGATCCCCAGTAAAGTTCCAAATAGGACCACCACAAAGGATGTTAAAAGGGTGGCCAGTAATCCCTGAAGGAAAACTGGCCAGTACTTGGTGAAAACCCCAAGAGTACTTATTAGTAAGGTCATTTTTTATGCTCCAATCTGCTGGGCGTAATCTGTATACTCACTTTCCCACTTCTCATAGGTACCATCCTCAAGAAGCTGGTCGATTATTTCATTTAATACTTTTAGTAGCTCCAACTCTCCTTTTTGTACACCGATAAGGGTGCCATCATATTCAGCTAGGTTGGAGTCTTCAAAACGGACATCTGACATTACAAGACCTGGGTTGGCACTGATGTACTGTAGGCCCGTGGTGCTTGCCATGGCTAGGGCGTCTATCTTACCAGTCTTAAGCATAAGGACTCCTGTGGGTAGGTCAGCAATAACTTCAAGGTTGGCTCCAGGCATGTTACTCTTCACATAGCCTTCCTGTAGAGAACCCGACTGGGCTCCCACCTTTAGTCCATCAAAGTCCTCATAGGTCTTAAGTTCTCCAAGTTTTTCTTCTGGTATCATAACCCCCTGGTAGCTATCTGCATCCTTCTCAGATGGGTTATAGGTCTTGGTAAACTCCATGGATTCAAGCCTACTTTCTTTGTAGCCTAGACCTGATATAATGATGTCTGCCTTCTTAGTGGATAGGGATGCTATGGCTGTTGGGAAGTCGGAAATTTC
>LFTD01000029.1:2858-3341 GCA_001512625.1 Clostridiales bacterium DTU036
GCCACAATAAGGATCTTTCTTTCTTTGATTGTCTCCAGTAAGCTCTTGTCTCCAGCAGCGCTACCATTTGAGCAACCTACTAGAAGGACACTAAGTAATAGAACCACTACTAACATTTGTTTGATTTCCTTTTTCATCTTTCCTTTTTCCTTTCTTTTTTTGAGCTTACCAGGGTAAATAAAAAACTCCCCTTCCTAGTTAAACCTAGGAACGAGAGTATCGCGTTGCCATCCTAATTTATCCCTACCTCACAGTAGAGACCTTACCAGGTACTCCTCTTAAAAGATTTATACCCTGTCACTATAACGGGTGAAACCGTTGCAGCCTTGACTCTCATCTCGGTGCACAACTCAGAGGTCCTTTTCACCTTAATTACTTTTATCCCCTTTCACCTACCGGGACTCGCTGTCAAAGTTTCTTAAAGCTACTTTCCTCGTCAAAGTCTTTAAGCTCGATTAATATAAAACTGATTGTACGACAGCT
>LFTD01000029.1:3396-7607 GCA_001512625.1 Clostridiales bacterium DTU036
TAGAAAGAGCATCTAATTAAACCAAACTTTTTGAGTTTAAACTCCTAGCAGTTTCCCTAACCTATCTAGAATTATAAGAAATAACCCCTCTTTTACAGCTATCTCCCAAATACCATCATCAAATCTTTCCTGCCTGATAAGGGTTGTAAATATGGCTCCGAGTAGTTCAAGGTCTGCCTCAACAATATGGTTCTCTATATCAGCTAAGCTATCAGTTCTACTACTAACAATGGTTACATAATCTTGGGACTTCAAGCCACTGCAATAAAAATCATTTATGAAGTCCATAAACTCCTTATCATATACTGGATAGGGCACGATAAATGCACCCCTTTCATCCTTCCTACTCTCTTTCCAGCTACAAACACCCTCTCTACTGGCACGCTCAAGATAGGCTCTATGCTTAATTAGCCTTTCATAGTCCTTTTTCCTAAGGCCAAGAAATAGTTCATCGCAGAGTCCCTCTACATAGTCTCTTCTTACTATGGTTTTTAACCAGTCCTCAGGAATAGCCTCATAGCCATAGTAAATTCCTGCCAGGCTTCCTGCAACAGCTCCAGTAGTATCGGTGTCATTTCCTAAATTTACCGCCTTAAGAACACACTTTTCATAGGTACTGGTAGTCAGTAGGCACCATATGGAGGCCTCTAAGGTATCTACCACATAGCCAGAACTACCAATCTCTTCTTCACTAAGATCCTTAAAATTCTTATCCTCTAACCTAGAGAAATGATCAAGCTCTTCAGTAAAGCCAGGTTTTTTCTTGTAGTAAGAAAGAGCAGAAAAAAGTCCTGATTCCACAGCCTTACTTATACATTCTGTAGCAGAAAGCTCATTAGCAATAGAAAGGTAGATGCCACAGGCTATCTGACTTCTCTTGTGCCTATGGGTTAGCGAAGACACATCATGAATAATCTCATAGGCTTCATCCTTACTGGAAAAATCTTCTCCAAAATTCTCCTGGAGGTAGTATAGCAGGGGAAGGATTCTCATTAGAGAACCATTGCCGTTGTCCCTCTCTCCAGTTCCTCCAGCTTCTAAGGGGCTGGCTCCTGCCCTGTATCTAGCAAGGGCTTGGGATGTAGCTATTCCTACATCAAAGGTAACTCCATGGGGGGTGTAACCTCCAGCTTCATACCAGTGGAGAAACTTGTCCATTATGTCATCATAGCTCAGGCCATCCTTAAGGCTATCTACAAGAGCTAGAGTCATAGAGGAATCATCGGACCAGGTCCCCGCTGGCTGATTATAGGTGCCATAGGCTCTCATTTCTTTAACAGGATTTCTCTTCAGGCTTTCCCTACTTTGAAACTCAACAGGAACACCTAGGGCGTCCCCAACAACAAGACCCATAATTCCACTTAGAATTTTGTTAGCCATAGCCCCCATCCTTTCTCTAATCTAGTTAACCTAAGTCTGTAATTATTAACCTACTAAGCCTGTGGATTTCCAATATCTATCACTTACTATCCCTTACTTACCAGCACCTGAATCCCGGAGTATTTTTCAAAGTCCTTGATAAGGTCTATCCCTTCTGAAAGATTCAAATCAAAATTTAGCTTAATCTCTCTAAGCCCCTCTTCCTTCACCGACCTTTCATCAATCTCACCATCTTCTTTATAGGGGTAGTGTTTGCTCTTTGCTTTTCCTCTAATTGAAAGCACATTGCTGTCCAGTTTATAGGCAGCATAGTCAATATCAGAATTTTTAAAAATAAACTCTTCGCGCCTTATATCCTTTTTGCTGTAGGACTTTTTAGGATAATGTACTAGTAGATACCTATCATAAAACTGAAACTCTACAGGTGAAGCTAGCTCCTTTGTTTTAAGCATAAGTGGAATTGCATAGATGTTAAATAGAATATAGAGAATTTTTACAGCAAAGCTAGACTTAGAAAATAAATTTTGCTTAAAAAATACCATTGCTACTATTAAAATAAGAATAATAAGCTTTGCCGCTACTACAGCTATTCTTTCAACCAGATTTAAATCAGCCGGTTTTTTAACTGCCTCATCAAAGTTAATTACCTGCCTTACCTTTTCCACTTAAACCTCCAAATTTCATAAGTATCAGGCTCAAATCTGCCTTCTTAAACTATCGTCTCTAAGCCTCTTTTCATCTACTTCTAGATCTGCTTTTGTAAGCTCTTAATAGCTTCTTTTGGCATTAGTGTACCATACTCCAGTGACCCTAGGCTAAAGTTTATAAGCCCCTTCATTAATAGGGCTTACTCTGAAGGAGCTTGTACCTAAAACCTTTCTGCCCCTTGTCCCATTAAAAACCAAAGCCCTCAAAGTATCAAAAATAAAAACTCATTGATTGAGAAAAGAGATTTAGAATGCATCCCATAAACAGCCCAGCTCCTTATGTCATTTAAAAATATTCTTATTAGATAGATAAAAGGAGCCCAATAGATTTTTAGGGCATATTAACATTCTGCTCTGGGTCAAGTATAATTAGATTAAATTAAGACCATCTAAAATAATGACAGGGGGGCGCCATGAAAAAAAGTTCTCTTATACTTATTCTTCTTGTCCTTCTACAAGCCATAGGATGTTCAAAAGCGGCGGAACCAAATATAATTGAAGAGCCGGGTCTAAGCCAAGAAGAAGCTCCTAAAATCACTACAGAAGCTGAAAAAGAGCCTATCAAAGATGAGGGTGAGAAGGAAACTAAGGTTACAGATGAAAAAGAGGAAGAGGAAGTCGCTGGATTTACCGACAGCAAGGTTCTGATTTTTGATGGATTTCCCATAGAGCGCATAAGCCTGATAAAACCCGAAATAATCCATTCAGTTGATGTCTACATTGATAAATTAGAGCCTAATGATAGCCAGTCGAATTATTACCGATTAATCTATCTTTCTGAAGCTAAAGAGGATGAGGTTATCCAGTACTTAGAAGAATTAATCGATTTAGAAGAAGATAGTTATATGGGCTATTCAGGTACTATAGATGGCCTCTACGCTTCTGGCAGTTATGTGAATAACTATGATGACTTTTCCCAGCGTGAGTATATGTATGTTTATATAAATCTGGGGCTAGAACCAGAAAAAATGGGTGGAGACAATCCTTATTTTGAGTTTCCAATTAGTGAACTTGTTAAGCTGCCTGCAGATTCTGTAAGCCTCTCACAAATCTACCAAAATTCCATTAACATATATGAAGAGGATCTCTACTACACTAACCATATTGAAGGCTTTAACTCGAGTCTCCCATCGGAAGAAATCTTTGAGTTTTATCAGGACTTTACCTCAGATAAGGACAATCTTGATTACTATAAATTTGAAGGAGAGCATGTGTTCCGCTGGACTCAGGGTAAATACAACTGCGATGTAAGAATTAGAGATAAAAAAATGGACCTGGCTTCAGACTTTACTATTACAGTCCAGGAAATAAAGAGCTTTAAAGACTAGTAATTTAAAATAAGGCCTAAGATTAATCCTAGAGCCTTATTTTAATGCTTATAATTATTCTCTTTTGTCCTTGGATTTGATAAGAGTTCTACAAAAAAACTGCGCAGTCTCTTTATAACTCCCTATAGCCATGGTAGATAAATATTCACCAATTCTAGCTTTCTACTCATAAATATAACTAAAGGAGTCAAATAGGCCTGTAAAAACTTCCTTTGATCGAGCGTCCATTATTGCATCCTTGTCTTTATCGAAAAAGACAAGTTTTTTGAGTTCTCTAAGCCTACCACCATTGTAGTCAAGGGGGATTCTAACCAGATAATTTCTTACCCCGTCATACATTTCTTCACCTATAGTATATCTTTTTAGAGTAAAGCAAATGTAGGCCCCTTCCTTATCTTTAAAGACGAAAACATCTTCTTTATTTAGGTCTGACATCTCATTAAGAAATACAACTTTTCCCGATCCATATTTCTGCTCTAAACTATCCATTGTTTCCCAGTCATCATTTAAGAGCCCTTCTCTTTGCTCCTTTGTGAGATTTTCCAGAGCTAGATTACTGTTATCTCTCATAAACTGGACTATGATTTTTCTTACCTTTTCTGGGTCTAGGCCAAAAGAGCTAATCTGGCTGGGGCTATCTATGATATCTCCACTTTTCCTATCAATATGAAAAACACTATAAAATGGTCCATAAATGTCTGAGTAAAATCCCAGTTCTAATCTTGCTACCACACTGGATACACCCTCTGTTTCAAAAACTCTAGTAGCCAGGCCCATGGCAGAATGGTCTCCATAG
>LFTD01000029.1:7702-8935 GCA_001512625.1 Clostridiales bacterium DTU036
GAGCCTAGAAAACTATAGAAAACATCCTGGTCGTAAAGGCTGCTGCTAATGCTTATGGTAGCTTCCTTTTTACCCTCAAGCTGGCCGCTGGAGGCAAAAATATAGGTCTCTCCATCTATCTCCTGCTCTCCTACCACCCTCCTACCTAAACTATCAAGGTAGTAGTCTTCACCATCAAGGCTTAACCAACCCTTGACTAGCTCGCCTTTTTCATCGTAGTAGTACCAATTATCTTCTTCACTATGCCAGCCCAGTTTCTTTTCTTCTTGATCCTTTACTTCTTCTTTTTCTTCCTGATCCTTTTCTTCTTCTTTTTCTTCTTCTTTTATTTGGGGCTTAATTTTTATTTCTGGCTCAGGTTCATCTGTTTTTGTATCAAGGACCACCGGAGGAACTGGCTGAGGATTAGGCTTTTTACCTCCTACTAGTTTAGGTAAAATAATAATTGCAACCACTATAAGAAGACCAATTATCCAAATTGGCTTAATCTTTGGACCCTCCTTCTTAGCTTGACTAGTATCCTTTTTTTGAAAGGTTGGTTCCTTGGGTACAAAGGAGTCGGTATGTGACTTTTTAGCCTTAAATTCTTCTACCTCTTCAGTCTGGACAATTTCCACCGGTTCGTCTTGGTTGATATCTACAGGAGTTCCACAATGAACGCAAAATTTAGAACCTTCTTCAAGAGTATTTCCACAGTGGTTGCAAATATTTTTCATAGCTTCCCTCCTAAGCTTGTATAATAAATAAACAATCCCCTTCTTTTCTTACCTAGATTTTAACTTAAAACCCATGTTCTCTCAATCTAAAAAACTATTAAAAGTAAAGGTGGACCAAGGGGTGGTGATAGATGTAGCAGCTAGTTGCAAAGAAGTACCATTTATCCTTAAGAATATTTAAATCGTTAAAGCAAGAAGAAATTTTATAAAAGATATTTTAGCTCAATTTGAAATAAAAATGGGCTTTGTTGATAATCCAAAAAGCCTTAAAGATTTGCAGGTATAAAGGAACCTCCTGCTAGCTCTTATCCATCAAAAAATATATAGCGGTAGAAGCTGACTTATATAGCCTTTAGTTGTTAGTTATAAATCGACTAAAGTTTTTTATACTATCTAGAAAGAGCTGATAATCCATATGACTATCAGCTCTTTTTGACTTGCTATTAATTTAATTCTGGTTAGGGTGTCAAAAGTAAACTGACTCCCAAATTTAATAATTAGTAGAGCTCATATCTGT
>LFTD01000048.1:0-3241 GCA_001512625.1 Clostridiales bacterium DTU036
ATAAAAATACAAATAAATAGGGGCTTATTTACTATAAAAAAACAGGGGTCTAACCCCTGTCAATCTCTTCAACTTCAACTAGGTAATCCTTACCCTGAAAGTTAAGAGAAAACTTCCTAGTGCTTACTGGCTGGTAGCTTAGCTTTTTGATTTTTTCTTCAAGTTTACTTAGTTTGTCCTCGTAGTCTAGGTAGCTCTTTCTAGCTTCATCTAGCGAGAGCTCTCTAAAGTCCATGGTCCAGCCTGGGCCCATCTGGGCTAGTAGGTTTAGGTCGGCGCTTACCACGGTAGCAATCTTTGTGTAGCCTCCAGTTGTCTGCCTATCTGCCATCATTAAAATTGGGGAGCCATGGCCTGGAACCTGGACTGAGCCAAAGACTATGCCATCTGAGATAATATCAGCCCCATCCTTGTGGTCAATTTTTGGTCCTTCTAGCCTGTAGCCCATCCTATCAGCATCACTTGAGATGCTGTAGCTGGAGCTGAGGAAGGTCTCTATGGCTTCTTTGGTGAAATAGTCATCCTGGGGACCAAGTACGACCCTTATTGTGGCATGTTTTTTATAGACAGGAATTTCCTCTCTAGGAAGGTAGCTAAGGGTCTCTGCCTGTTTATCGCCTAGGGGGATTTCATCTCCTGGTTCAAGTTTGTCTCCTTTAAGGCCTCCTAGCTTACCTCTGATAAAGGTGGATCTAGATCCCATAATCATGGGAAGCTCTAGGCCCCTACTAAAGGCTATATAAGTCCTAAGACCAGACTTTGCAGAGCCCAGGCTGAGCTTGTCTCCTGGTTTAACTGGGATACTGGCCCACATGGGAGCGGGCTGACCATTTAGTTTTGGCTCCATGTCAGCTCCGGTTATGGCTATAAGCTCCTGGCAATCAAAGCTTATATCAGGGCCCAGGAAGGTGCACTCAAGAGCGGCATCTCCTCTATCCCTACCAACTAATAGGTTGGCCAGGCTTAAGGAAAATTGGTCCATAGCCCCTGCCACACTCATTCCAAACTGCTGGTAGCCCCAGCGGCCCTTATCTTGAACTGTGGTTAAGAGGCCGGCTTTGTCAATTGTAAATTTAGCCATCTAAGCCTCCCTCCTCCAGAACCTTAACCTGGTAACTGCCTTCTTCTACCTCTTTTTCAATCCTTTTGTAATCCTCTATATCAATAGGAATAAACCTAACAAAGTCTCCAGCACTTAGGAGGACCGGTGGATCTGAAAGAGGATCATAGAGTTTAACTGGGGTTCTACCAATGAGCTGCCAGCCACCTGGAGAATCTATTGGATAGATACCAGTCTGGGATCCGGCTATTCCTGTAGAACCTGCTGGAATTTTTGTCCTGGGTTCAGCCAGCCTTGGTGTTGCAATCCTCTCATCCATGCCTCCAAGATAGGAAAAGCCTGGTGTAAAGCCCAGCATATAGACAAGGTAGTCCTGGGAACTATGAATCTTTATAACCTCTTCTTTATCTAGTCCATTATGCTGGGCCACATAGTCAAGGTCAGGGCCATAATCTCCCCCGTAGATTACTGGGATTTCAACAATTTTTATAGTCTGCTCCTCTTCATCTCCCGTAGAAATCAAATCCCTTAACTCTTCAGTGAGCTCCTGATATCCTATCTTTATAGGGTCATATATGATAAGAAGGGAGCGATAGGTGGGGATGGTTTCTAGTAGATAATCGGGTTTTGCCCTATCCAGGGCCCTGAGACTGGCCCTAATTCTAGCATTTATTGCCGGATCTATTTCCTGGCCAAATTCCATGACCAGGGCTCTGTCTCCTGCAGGAAGAAATTTTATTTCATCCACGGCTAGCTCCAGAGGGCTTTAAGGCCGCTTAGGCTTCTGATTCCTAGGAAGGCAGTTATAAGAACCACAAGGATGCCTGCTATAAAGAGCCATTTGGGGTGTTTATACTCTCCGACAATTTCTTTATTGTTGGCAGCCATCAGCATAACTCCCAGGGTTACAGGTAGGATAAGTCCATTTAAAGAGCCTGCAATAACTAAAAGCTTGGCGGGTTGGCCAATGGTGATAAAAATAATTGTAGAAGTAGCGATAAAGGCCATAATCCACTTATTGACATGGTCTGAAATCATAGTGGAAAAGGAGGAGATAAAGGATACGGATGTGTAGGCAGCACCAACAATTGAAGTTAGGGCTGCAGCCCAAATAACAAGACCGAAAAGCTTATAACCTAGATTTCCTGCTCCCTCTCTAAAAGCTGAAGCTGGGGGACTGGCTGGATCAAGTTCAAAGCCCTTTGATACTACACCTAGGACAGCTAGGAAGAAAAGGACTCTCATAACAGTAGCTATTCCCATACCCATAAAGGCAGATTTATTAATCTCTTCAATATTTTCTTCACCTGAAATTCCTGCATCTAGAAGTCTATGACCACCAGAGAAGGTGATATAGCCCCCAACTGTTCCCCCCACTAGGGTAATTATAGCCAGCATGGGGATTTCCTCAGGGATAAAGGTTCTGTGGATAGCTTCTCCTAGAGGAGGCCTTGTTGTTAGTGCTACATAGGCTACTAGAAGGATCATAATTCCACCCAGGACCTTAGTAAGGGTATCCATAGCCTTGCCTGCTTCTTTTGAAAGGAAGATAACTAGGGCAATAATGGCAGAAATAGCTGCAGCTAGTTTTAGGTCGATGTTAAAGAGAATATTTAGTCCCATGGCAGCTCCCCCAACATTTCCAATGTTGAAGGCAAGCCCACCTAAGGCCACTAAAAAAGCAACCACATAGCCAAGACCTGGAAAGACCTTGTTGGCAATTTCTTGGCCTCTAAGGCCAGTTATACCAATTATCCTCCAGACGTTGAGTTGGGCAATAAGGGATAGGATAACAGATGCTAGTATTACAAAACCAAAATTTGCTCCAAGCTGCCCAGTAAAGACTGCAGTTTGAGTTAGAAAGCCTGGACCTATGGCCGAGGTGGCCATAAGAAAGGCTGCACCCAAGAGTACAGAAAGTTTCTTATCTTTTTCCATTTATTCCTCCTATTTAAATGTTCTAAGTGGGGCTATTTCGATGCCCTCAGCTATTAGTCCCTCTCTTATGTGTTTGACAAATTCCACAGCCTGAGGATTGTCTCCATGGACACAGATGGAGTCTGCCCTAAGCCTAATCTCGCTACCATCTACGGCCTGAACTGTACCATTAAATACCATGGACTTTATCCTCTTAATTGCCTCATCCTTATCAGTCACAAAGGCGCCGGGAAGTTTTCTGTT
>LFTD01000048.1:3267-9474 GCA_001512625.1 Clostridiales bacterium DTU036
GCTCTATTAAGTAGGTAGCTTCCGCTTAGGGCCATGACTATGATGTCCTTATCATAGGCCAGTAGGCCATCTATCAGGGCATCAGCTAGCTCCTTATTAACACAGGCCGTATTATAAAAGGCCCCGTGGAGCTTCATGTGCTGAAGTTTTAATCCCTTTGCCTGGGCAAAGGCGCTTAGGGCTCCCAGCTGGTAGAGCATGTAGTTTCTGGCTTCATCAGGAGTCACGGCAATGTTTCTTCTACCAAAGGCCATAAGGTCTGGATAGCCTGGATGGGCTCCAATTGCCACTCCTTCCTCAGCTGCCAATCTGACGGTTTCTTCCATGACCATAGGATCTCCTGCGTGCCATCCACAGGCGATATTTGCTGAGCTAACATACTTAAGGACCTCGCTATCTAGTCCCATTGTATAGGCGCCAAAGCTCTCCCCAAGGTCAGAATTTAAATCTACCCTTGCTTTCATTTTTACCTCCTATTATTAATTCATATATATATAGCTTACAATAAAGTGCCTATCAAGACAACAAAATTGGAATAATAAGGTTTAAATGACTAAATCAATTTATGATAAACTGTATCTATGAAAAAGCAAAAACTCTTAATAATCCTTCCTGAAATCTATGGGAGGAACAAATTTATTGAAGATGAAATAAGCTATTATGAGTCCCGAGGCTTTATGGTTGTTTGCCCTGATTACTACGATGCTTTTGACTATGAAGATGAGGCCGAGGCCTATAATCTTTTTATGGAAAAGCTGGGTTTTAGTGGTGGCTGGCTCAGGGTCATGATTAGTGTATTGAGCCAGGGCTATGAAAATGTCTTTGTCCTAGGCTATAGTGTAGGGGCAACCCTGGCCTGGCGGCAGGCTAGGGGAACAAAGGGGATTATTTCAGTCTATGGCTCTAGGATCAGGGACTACCTTGATGAAAAGCCTGAGGTCCCTAGCTTAATAATCCTATCTAAGGATGAGGAGTTTGAGCTTGAAGGGGCTTATTATTATGATGCAGGCCATGGCTTTATGGATAGCTATGGCCCTAGCTATGACAGTAAACTAGCTAAAGAAGCTAGAGCGCTAATTGATGAGTTTTTAGATAGGAGCTTTTAATGGCAAGACTTATGATACAGGGAACAACTTCTTCAGCAGGTAAGAGTCTGATTTGTTCAGGCCTTTGCAGGATTTTTAAGGAGGATGGCTATAGGGTTTTACCCTATAAGTCCCAGAACATGTCCTCGGGCTACCACACTGATAAAGAGGGAACCAAGCTGAGTTTTTCCCAGGTCATCCAGGCCTTAGCAGCGGGGGTGGAGCCAAGTCCTGCCTATAACACCATTCTGTTAATACCTAAAAGTCAGAGTGGATCTTTAGTTGTCCTCAGGGGCCAGGAACTTTCCCATATGGAGGCCAGGGACTACTTTAAGTATAGGAAGACTCTTAAAGAAAAGATTTATGAAGACTATAAAAAATTAGAAGAAAGCAGCGACATAGTGGTTATTGAGGGAGCAGGTTCTCCAGCTGAGATAAACCTTAAAGAGAATGATATTGTGAACATGGGCATGGCTGAGCTTGCAGATGCACCAGTTTTTCTAGTGGCAGATATTGATAGGGGAGGGGTCTTTGCTTCCCTCTATGGCACCGTAATGCTCCTAAGCCCTGAAGAAAGGGCCAGGGTCAAGGGCCTAATAATTAATAAATTTAGAGGGGATATAGAGCTTCTAAAGCCAGGTATAGAGATGTTTAAGGAGTATCTAGACATTCCTGTAATTGGCACCATTCCTTTTATGGAGGATAACATAGAGGCCACTGATCTTGATGATAGAGAGGCCCTTGAAGGAGCCTTTGATAGGCTGGCAGACCACCTAAGAAAGCACCTAGACCTAGCTTTTATTTATAGGACTATGGGCCTATGATGGAAATTCTTCTTGCGCTTGCTTTGGATCTTCTAGTGGGGGACCCTGAAAACCTTCCCCATCCTGTAAGGCTTATGGGTAGGATAATAAACTGGGAAGAAGGCCTGGCAAGAAAGGTCTTCACTTCCCCAAGAGGCCTAAAATTTGCGGGTCTATTAATGGTAGTTATAAATGTCTTCCTGGCAGTTTTTCTACCCGGAATCTTGTTATATTTTTTAGCATTTTTAAGCCTTGATAAGGTCTTTTCTACCTACCTTATTTTTAGCTGCCTAGCAGCTAGAAACCTCAGGGATGAGGCTATGAAGGTCTATAGAGACCTGGACCAGGGACTAGATGAGGCCAGGTATAGATTGTCTTTTATTGTGGGCCGGGATACCAAGGAGCTTGATGAAGCTGGAATAATTAGAGCCACGGTGGAAACGGTTTCTGAAAACACCTCCGATGGCATTATTGCCCCACTTTTTTACATCCTGCTTTTTGGTCCCATAGGTGGCCTGGTCTATAAGTTTATAAATACCATGGACTCCATGGTGGCCTATAAAAATGAAAAATATGAGAATCTGGGCTACTTTCCTGCCCTTGTGGATGACCTGGTAAACTTTCTACCTGCCAGGCTAAGTGCAGCCCTGATGCTGGTTTCATCCCTTGGTAGATATAGTGTTATAAGAGCCTTTAGGGTAATTATTAGGGACAGAAAGAAGCACGAAAGCCCCAATGCTATTTATCCAGAGGCGGCTGTGGCGGGCCTTCTAGGAGTAGAGCTGGGTGGGGGTAGCTACTATAAGGGCACTTATGTGGACAAGCCCACCATAGGCGATGGGCTTAGAGGGATAGAAAGCCAGGACATAAAAAGAAGCATAGAGATTATGTTTACCTCTGAGTTCTTGCTGGTACTTATTTACTTATTAATTAATCTATTGAGGAGCTGATATGATACACGGAGGAGATTTACTATCCTATAAAGAGTTTTATGATGGGGATTTGGTGGACTTTTCTTCAAATATAAACCCCCTGGGCTACCCCCAGGGCCTGGAGGCCCATCTTGTAAAAAGCTTTTCTAGTCTTCTGGCCTATCCAGATATCAAATACAGAAGACTTAAGGAAAACCTGTCTGACTACCTGGGCTGCCAGGAGGAAAGTCTGGTTCTGGGTAACGGATCGGTGGAGCTGATTGATGGCTTTATCAGTCTTTTTGAGCGGGTGTTAGTCTTTACCCCTAGTTTTTATGAATATGAGGCCAGGACCAAGGTCCATGGCAAGGCTCTGATGAGTTTAAGCTATAATAAGGACTTCGAGGTGGATCTGGAGGACTTATCCCTAGTAAAAAAGAGGGACCTTCTTATTCTAGGTAACCCCAATAATCCAACTGGCCTTAGGATAAAAGAGGAGCGGCTAAGGGCCATCTATGAAGTGGTGGTGGAAAAAGAAGCCTTCCTACTTTTAGATGAGGCCTTTTATGAATTTACAGAGGGCTATGATAGTATAAAGCTTTTTAAAGGAGAGGAGTATAGGAATTTAGCCATCCTTAGAGCCTCCACCAAGTTCTTTGGCCTGCCAGGCCTAAGGCTGGGCTATGGAGTAACCAGTAGTGCCATGGCTAGAAGGCTTGAAGGACTCCTACTGCCCTGGAACATAAACTCCCTGGCTGAGGCTGCAGGGGATTATATTTTTAAAGATGGGACTTATATAGAAAAAAGCAGGGCCTATGTGAAAAAGGAGAGGGACTTCCTTTCTAGTGGGATAGAGGGCCTTGAGAGCTTTAAAGTCTTTAGCTCTGAAAGTAATTTTCTTTTGGTTAGGCTACTTGCCTGCGATGAAGATAAGGCCTTTAACCATTTTTTAAGCCAGGGCCTTATCATCAGAAAATGCTCTAGCTTTAGGGGCCTTGATAAGAGCTATATAAGGGTGGCTGTAAAGGATAGGGAGAATAATAAAAGGCTCCTAAATGCCTTTAGAAGCCTGGATGACTATTTGAGGAAAAGTCCTGCTAGTTTGTAGTCCTGGGTAAAGCTCATGGTGTAGAGGTAGGTTTTACTTTCATAGGCCACCTTTACACTGCAGACAGCTATTATTTGATCAAGGTCTTTGTCCTTCATGCTGGCCTTGGTGATTTTTTCTATTTCTTTAAAGGGACCAGCTTCATCTAGCAGGTTATAGACAGTTTCCATGGTTGCATCATCAAGGCCTGCTGCCATTATATCTATGGACATGTCCCTTATGGCCTGGCTATCTTTAAGGTGGAGGTTTTCTAGAACCTGATAAATAGCCTCATCTAGTTTTTCTTCACTAAATGATTTATCAAGAGCCTGGGCACAGCCTGCAAGCAGGATTAGAGTAAGTACTAGTATTAGTAGTTTTTTCATGGTCTCTTCCTTTCTTTTATAAGAATGGAGCCTGTGTAAGTAAAGAGGGCCAGGCTTTGGATAAGTAGAAGCATATAGATAAGTGCGGTGCTGTTTAAGTAGGAACCAAGGGGGATTGAAAAGTCAATCAGGCCATGGATAAGGATGGCCAGGAGGAGGAAGGCCTCCTCTTTTTTTTGTTTAAAACCCTGCCAGATGACTAGGCTCAGGCTCATATGGATAAGTATTGCCAAAATCCTTTCTGCAAGGCTGGGTAGGAGCAGGCTCAGAGGATAGACCTTTACCAGAGGGCCAAGGATGTAAAGCGCCTCCATGATTCCATGGCCCAGGCCAAAGATCAGGGCCTGGCTATAATCACTCTTGTTTTTAAGAAGAAATTTTCTAAATAGATACCTGCTAGTTTCTTCAAAAAGGCCAGCTGAAAGGGCTAGACCTAGGCCCATTAGCAGGTAGTGCTGCTTTAAAAGCACCTGGAAGAAGGCCTCTTCTGTTAATAGGTTTAACAGGGGCAGCCTAAGTAGAATCTGGGATAGGAAAAAACTAGCAAGGCCCAGTAAAAAGCTCATAAGTCCTCCTTCTTTACCTTAGAATACAACCTTTTCTTTTTATTTGCAATGTAAGAGTAAGGAGGGGTATAAGAAGGGGGACAGGAGGTTAGTATGAAAAAGACTTGGAAGGATGTGCTGGACTTTTGGTTTGCTCCGGAGCATGTGGGGCTTCACTTTGTAGAGGATAAGGACTTTGATGAGCTGATTAAAGAAGAGTTTCTTGAGACCTGGAAGAGAGGGTCTGAGGGTCTTCTAATGGACTGGAGGGATAGCCTTGAAGGAAGGCTGGCTGAGATAATTGTCCTGGACCAGTTTTCTAGAAACCTGTTTAGAGATGATATAAGGACCTATACTCAGGATAGGATGGCCATTGCCCTGGCCCAGGAGGCTGTAAAACAGCCAGGCTATGAGGCCCTGAGTCCTGATAAAAAGCGCTATATCCTACTGCCCTTTATGCACAGTGAGAGTCTTGAGCTCCATGACTGGGCCAGGCCCCTATTTGAAACCATGGGGGATGATAATACCCTGCACTTTGAGAAGCTCCACTATGAGGTTTTGGAGCGCTTTGGCAGGTATCCCTACCAGAATAAGGACCTGGGTAGGGAGTCCAGCCCAGAGGAAGAAGCCTATTTAGAGGAGAAGGCGGGTAGCCACTATTCTTAAAAAGGAGTAGGATATCTCCCAAATTTGTTTGATTTAAATCATGGAATTATCATTGGCTTGTAGTATACTTATACTGACAGGCTTAAACATAGTAAAAGGAGCTGAATATGAAGGAAAGAATTAAAAACAATGTCTATTGGATAGGTAAGATTGACTGGGAGCTTGATAAGTTCCACGGCGATGACTACTCAATCAGCAACGGTTCTTCACAAAACGCCTACTTAATCGAAGAGGAAAAAACCATACTTGTAGACACAGTTTGGGCTCCCCATAAGGATGAGTTTATTGCCAATCTTGAAAAGGTTGTTGATCTTGACAAACTGGATGCCATTATTGTTCAGCACGGTGAGGTTGACCACTCTGGTAGCCTGCCCCTTCTTATGGAAAAAAGACCTGACCTACCCATCTACTGCACCGCAAATGGTGTTAAGAGCCTGGTAGGCCAGTACCACCATCCTGAGTGGGACTTCAGGGTAGTTAAGACAGGAGACAGCCTAAATGTAGGACCCGGTAAGGACCTGGTCTTTGTTGAAATGACCATGCTCCACTGGCCTGACTCCATGGCAAGCTTTTTAACTGGGGATAACATTCTCTTTAGTAACGACGCCTTTGGCCAGCACTTTGCAGTAGGAGAGCTTTATAATGATAAGGCTGACCAGTGTCTGCTCTATAAAGAAGCTATTAAGTACTATGCCAACATCCTTACCCCCTTCCAGGCCATAGC
>LFTD01000048.1:9503-11396 GCA_001512625.1 Clostridiales bacterium DTU036
AACCCTCTGCAGATTGTTGAAAAATACGTTGAGTGGTCTGACCAGTACAAGGAAGACCAGATTACCATTGCCTATGACACAATGTGGGATGGCACCAAGCAGCTAGCCCATGCACTGGAAGCCCATTTAAGAGACCTGGCTCCTGATACAGTTATCAAGGTCTTTAACATTGCCACCACTGATAAAAATGAGGTTATGACAGAGGTCTTTAAATCCAAGGCCATTGCCGTTGGTTCTCCTACAGTTAGTAATGATATTTTGTCTTCTGTAGGGGGCTGGCTCTACTTCCTTAAGGAGCTAAAGTTTAAGGGAAAGAAGGCTGCTGCCTTTGGCTGCTATGGCTGGTCCGGTGAGAGCGTTAAGACACTGCAAAAACTACTAGGTGAAGCAGGCTTTGAAGTCCTAGAAGCCAGTCACAGAGTAAACTGGAATCCTAAAGACGAAGATTTTCTTCAGATGAGAGAAGTTGCCAAGGCTTTAATTGCCGATTAGGTGTAATAAGGCGGGGGAAACCCCGCTTTTTTTAAAAGGAGTAGATGTGACAGAATTTTTGACAAGCGATGGGGTTAAAATTAAATATACTTCTAAAGGAAGTGGTAGGGCCCTGGTCTTTATCCACGGTTGGTCTGGTAATAGTCAGGACTTTTCTTTAGTAGCCAGGAGGCTCTCCTGGCAGTTTAGGACGGTTATCTACGACCTGAGAGGCCATGGCATGAGTGGCCATGAAGGGGACTTTACCATGGAAAGACTGGCCCAGGATCTAAGGGAACTTTTAGACTACCTTAAAATAGATGACTTTATCCTAGTGGGCTACTCTTTAGGTGGCCAGGTTATGCTGGAGTATCTGAGAAATAATACCAGCCCCCAGGGCCTGGTCTTTGCAGACACCAGTCCAAAAATAGGAGAGGATATCTACACTGAAGCTGAGGCCAAGAACAACCTCCAGCTTATGGAAACTGACTTTTATAAATTCTACAGGAGTTTTTTAAGCAGGATGCTGCCCGATGAAAATGAAGAGGACATAGACAAGCTCCTGGACCTAAGAAAGAGGGTTCTTGATAGAAACCACCTTCCCAGTCTTGTCGAGCTTTGGCAGGACATGAATAGCAGGGACTACTGGCAGGACCTTGAGAAAATAAAATTGCCCAGCCTGATTCTTAGAGGGGAGTATTCCTTCCATCCTCTAGAGGTGGCTGAGCTTATGAATGAAAAACTAGAAAACTCCCATTATATGGAGTTTGAAGACTGCACCCACCAGTTTATCCTGGAGGAGCCCATCCTCTTTGGAGAAGAAATAACTGGCTTTGCCCAGTCTATATAGAAAAAGCATCTCCTCATCTGAAGAGATGCCTTTTTTTATCCTTCTCCCATCATAGCAGCTATTTTTGGAAAGTTTAGGACAAGTCCTCCATCAACCCTGAGGTCAGCTCCAGTTATAAAGGAGGCTAATGGGCTGATTAAAAATTCAACTGCATTGGCAATATCTTCTGGCTCACCATTTCTCTTGCAGGGGGTCATTTGCTCCATAAAGGCCATTCTTTCTGGATGATCCTCGGCTGCAGCCTTAGCCATGGGGGTCATGATGATTCCTGGAGAAACACTGACTATGCGGGTGCCTAGTTTACCTAGTTCATCGGCATGTTTCTCTACCATTAGGTGGACCCCTCTTTTAGCCAGGTTATAGGCGATTGCTGAATCCCCATTACAGGCTGCTACTGCTGCTTGGAAGTTTTCTTCCTTTAATGGGTCAGCAAGAAGTGGATCGAGTTGTGGGTTTGGAGGAACAGCATAGCCCATCATGGAAGAAATCATAGCTATAACTGTGCCAGGGCCTGCAATCTTCTTGGCTTCTTCAATAAGGAGGGCTGAACCTCTAAGGTCAATTTTAAGGGT
>LFTD01000015.1 GCA_001512625.1 Clostridiales bacterium DTU036
TTTAGCACATGGGGGCTTTCTTTTATTTCAATTATACGACCTACAACTACTGTACACTACCAATCCTCTTTGAAGTCTATTATTACCTATTGATTACCTATTATTACCTTTGATTAGTTTGATTATCTTTATTACCCTATCCTATCTTTGACTCTCCTAGGAGAATAAAAAAACTTGCCTTACTTTGACGGAGCCTATCATTATTATAGATTAACCTCCAAAATACCTGTCTGCCCCAAAGGCAGCTCTCCCAAAACCTGGCCCCTCCAGAAGACGTAGCAACCACCTCTTGCCCCCTTTTTATTCCCACTACTACTATTTATCATAAGAGTTGGGACCAAAAGTTCCCTCAACCTTTTACCATACTCTTGCTTCACTCCTATCTGCCACTCTTCCACTGAGTAGTCAATATAAAGTGGCCAGAGCAGGTAATCAAAATCCAGGGTTTTTAGTCTATTTAAGTGCTCATCATACCATAGGTCTCCACAAATGGCTGTGGCAAATCTTTTACCCTGGTAAGTAAAAACCGAGAAGTCTTCTCCTTCTCTATAATGGCTCCTATCTGCTTCAGCTATCTTCCAGCCAGGGGATAACCTTCTAAAGTTGTTGACTATTTCACCTCCACTGGATAAGAAGATGTTACTGCTGTAAATATCTTCGCCTTCTTTTTCTATGTAACCAAGAGAAAGAGCAACTCCATGTTCCCTGGCAAGACTCCTTAACTCATGGATAATCTGGCCATCCTGGCTCAGAGCCCTGGAAAGATCCTGGGGGTAGATCCACTCAAGGCCATCAAAGCCATGAAGATAGGCCTCGCCAAAGCAAAGCAGGTCTAGCCCCCTCTTTTTGGCTTGGGCCACCCTTTTTCTTATCTGTAGTAAATTGTAATATATATCTCCTTCTTTGGAAATTTCAGAAACTAGCCCTAGCCTCACCATTATTTCCTTTCTTTATAAAAGAAAAACCCAAATATGTTTATATCCCTCAGTAACTCTTCTTCCTATAATAAGTTATAGCTCCATTGCAAAATGCACATTAACAGACACCTCTTCAAAGCCCATACTATTATGAAAGGCCCTACTGGCTGAATTTTCAAGCTGACAGTCTGAAGCCAGCATAGAGCAACCTTCTTTTAGAGACCAGTCCTTGGCAAAATCCACAAGCTCTCTACCTATACCCTTCCTTTGAAAGTTAGTTCTTACATAGATGGCTTCTAGGTAGCCAACAGGCTCTCTTCCTTTTTTACCCTCTACATAGTCACTGCGAATAGACAGGCTCATGAAGGCAACATATTCATTGTTAATCTCATACAAAAATTCATGGGGAAAGCCACCATCATTATGAGCACTAATTATTTCTTCAACTGTATGATGGGGCCAGAATTCATTACATAAGTTGGCCCAAATATTCAGATTCTCACTTGAAACTCTTTTAATATGCCCAGATTCCATATATCTTCCCCTTCAGAACTAAGACTAAAATAGTGCTGGCTTAAAATACCTTATAAAAGACCCTCAACCAGCTTCTTTGATTTTCTATCCAATACCTGGCCTGACAAAGCCTCTAAGATAAAATCTTCTATTGCATCCCCCATAGCTTCTTTTCTAGCAATAACTAAAACATCAATAATATCAAGTAGGATGGGCTTTCGCATGGTCTCTCTAACGGCCATTAAATCAAATCCAATCAGACTAGTAGTAATCTTGCCACAAGTCTCTGGCTTAGCCAAAGCAATCTTGCCTAAGGACTGGATACATTGGCGCACTGTTATAGGTTTTTTATCCTTTAAAGATAAGAGGAATTCATCCAGTGTATATTCTATCTTATTATCTACATCCCATCTTGCATTCTCGGCAATTAGCATCAGTCCAATACTTCTTTGGTAAGAGTTATCGCTTTTAAGCTTTTCCCGAAAAAGATCCCAGTAGGGATAAAGATCACTAGAGAAAATAGACCTTTTTTGTAAAAGAAGAAATGCCTGATACCTAAGATCATCTTCTTTTAATGATAGCCACTTGATGAGCTCAGAAAGATCATCTTTATTTAGATTCTTTGATGCTTCCTCTAAATCGCTTTTTGGTATTTGCATTATGCTTTCTAATGAAATCATCTCTTCTCCTCAAAACTTTCCTGACTTAGACTCTAAAAATAAATCCTGCCTAATAGAAATCAGATAAGCCTAAATATAATTACTACTTATATATCCAGGTATCAAAGCTTTCAGTTGGGTCTGTATTAATAGATTCTTTACAGCCATGGCAGCCCAGTCCACATTATCGGCTTCGAAAAAGATTAGCTTACTAGTTGCAAAGATTTGATTAGCAACTGTCAGGGCAAAGCTGTTAAAGGTTGATTTGTCATTTGAACTAACATAGGCAATTTCATTATCCTTAACAAAAGCAGCATGCTGAATGCCACCATTAACCCCAGCATAGAAAACTTCATTTGGTAAATCCTTTATAAATGCATCAAGAGTAGAAGTTAAAGGGTTAATTGTTTCATGGGTATCCTTATAGTATTTAAAGAGCAAGTCACAACAGTCTTTATATTCAACCTGATCACTATTTGCTTTACCTATCTTACTTTCTTGAAAAGGCAAAGCTGCTAATAAATCCTCGTTTTTTACTTCCATTCCATGACATATTCTAACTTTTTTTTAATCCTTGAGATTTTAAGAAGACTGCTTTTTGAGTTTCAAGAGAAGATAGTATAATTTGCAGCGGGCTCTTCTCCTCATTAGCAATTATCTGAAAAATATTCATTTTGTCTATACCCACCATATCATCCAAATCAAAATCAATTTAGCAATTACTCATATGGTGAGGATTTCTATATGTCTTAACTCTAGCTAATTGCTCTACATTTTTTACTATTACATACTCTTCTTTATGCTTAGAAATAATCATACCGCTTCCTTTTAAACCATTTGCTAATTTTGCAAAAGTTAGCTCCCTTACAAGTTCTCCTTTTTCAAAAACACCATGCAGCTTCATCTCTCATATCAAGTAGGACACTTTCTGACTTATTATAGATTAGCACATATAAGCCCATACCAAAGCTTACTATAGCGTTTAATTAAGACCAATATGAAGGAGCACTCTTGATCGATAAACCAGAAACAAGCATTGCCTTCTATCTACGCTTCTAATCTACATATCTGTTTTTAGGTAATCTTCTCCATAAATAAATCCCATACAAAATTATAGTTACAGATTCGAAGATGATTAAAACAACTTCCTGCATACCCTGGACCAGGGTAATCCAATTGATAAAATTATATAGTGCGTGCCATATGATGGTTGGAATTAGGCTTTCAGTTAATATCACAATCTCCGATGCAACAACACCGAAAATAAAGGCATTGGCTATGGCCAAGGCAATGGCGACAAATCCCTCTCCCGAAAAAGCCTGTGATGCATGAACTGCTGCAAATAATACAGAAGATAATAGCACAGCCTGTTTTATTGAAAAATGCCTCATCAATTCTCTGAGAATTATGCCTCTGAAATAAATCTCTTCTGACAACCCGATGGCCACCGTAAAAAAAAGCAGCGCAATCAGTATCTCTCTACTATGTTTGAACCCGAAAAATAGATATACCATTTTCGCAGCAATAATTGGGATAAAATTTAAGGCAGCCTTTATACCGCCTTTTTTTACTTTGGAGAATCCTATTTGACTCAGTCGCAGCTTTGTGATGAACAGGATACATAAAGGGACTGCGATTGAAGCAAGCATAAAAGCACCCTGTACCCAAAACATTTGTACCACATCCATATTGTTTACGGTAACAATGATGCCCGATACAACCGGAAAAATCATTAAAACAATGGCAAGCACAAATGAGGACAATAGCCCCTTTTCTTTTTTGTTTCTCTCTTTTGGCATCATCTTACTTGCCTTTTTTCTCCAATTAAAAATGATATGTGCATACAATCAATCTTTTACTCGCGACATCAATACCACCGTCTCCACATGAAATTCTTAGGCTATTTTCAAGATTGTGTATAAATCTCAAAAAAGCTTGTATTTATCGTTATTCTCATGATGTTATACATGTGGTTTATTAACGATGCATTGTCCATCTGAAAGTAGGCTATTTTACTTAATAGTCTCAACATCAGGGAATCCCATTTTTTGATATAATTCAACAAACTGTAAGCTGTAATGATGCTTGATTACTTTTCATGTACCATTTTGCCAGAAATATGCTCTATTTCTATTTCAACCAGTTGAACACCTTTGATTCCCATTTTAATTTCTTCTTCAACTTCCTCCGCCGAAGGATAATATTTAAGTGCAAATTTTCTTACTTTTTCTTCCGTAGTTTTACAGTCATTAACTAACCTTGCTCTGCCAAATACCACACAACTTGAAACATGATAAGCCCAGTCTCCATCATCTACATATCCATCATTCCATGTTGTTAAACACACTTTGTCGCTGTTTATTATGGAATCAATCTTATGTCCTTTTTTCGCACTATGAAAATAAATTTTATTTTCTTCTTCATCGTAGTAAAAGTTTATAGGAACAGTATATGGATACCCATCATCTCCATTTACTGAAAAAGCCGCCCTCTTATTATTTCTCAATAAATCTTTTGCTTTTTCAATCGTTATCTCGTTTTTAATCTTTCTTACTTTTCTAAACATAACAAATCCTCCGCAAATTCAAATTTTCTATTTTTTCATAGAACTATACTTCGTACTACTTCTGTGCGTTCCACTCTCATCCGTTACAACATTGCTGCGTTTATGTTTTTCTTTCTGAACAGCATCGAACATTTCTTTTGAAATGATTGCTGGATGAGAATTGTTCAATTTATAAATCTGACCTTCTTCGCCACCTACATTAACAACCGAAACACCTATGTACTTTTCATTACTCAGCATTTCTTCTATAGAACGTTTTGGCCAGTTATCTTTTCCTGTAGGAGATTTGATACTCCTTTCTTTCAGTTCCTTAACAATTCCTAATATGCTTTTACCACCAAGATACAAATCAAAAATCAGCTTATTGACTTCAGCCCGTTCTTCATTGATTACAAGATCACCATTTTTATCTTTATCATATCCATAGCATTTTCTTCGATAAAAGCCTAAGCTGCCGTTACTGGCTCTCTGCTTTATGCCCCATTTGATATTATCACTTCGTGTTTCATTCTCAGCCTGGGTGCAAGCTTCAATGGTTGATATCAATAATGAACTTCCCACTGTTAATGTATCGAGTTCTTCTTGCTTGAAAATAATTCGAACTTGTGACTCTCTTAAGGTATTTATTGCATCGAGCACCTCGACAGTATCTCTTCCAAGTCTACTGATGCTTTTTACCACAACTATATCCGTAAGTCCTGCTTTACATTCTTCTATCATTTGATGAAAGGCAGGGCGAGCAGAATCTTTTTTAGCAGATGCAATATCTATATGAATATCGACTAGTTTCCAGTTGTTATGCCCGGATACAAACTTTGTCAATCCAGAAATCTGTGCTTTTAGGCTCTCAAGCTGATCCATAGTGTTAGAACTTACACGAGCATAGATAACAACATGCTTTATTGGCTCATTTGTATTAGCCGGAATCACTCTCACTTTGCCAGGCATAAACACCTCTCCTTTCCGAAATAGCCTAATTATAATTCAATATATTCTCGAATGATTATTAGCCTATTTCTAGTCTCGCTTTTTCATAAATCACAAGTAAACACTTCTGTATAATCGACCCAATCTCAATGTTCCTGTCTATCCGACTACAAAAATACCAAGGTTTTATGCACTTTTTTAGGCATATTTCGCAGTCTGATTTTCAATTCTAAAAATCTCGGAAATCCCCTTATTTCAAGCCTTTTTCACACTTTTACTTGTGTACTTTAGTCAACAGAACCACGCTCTCAACATGCCTGGTAAATGGAAATAAATCCACAGGATAAATGGTCTCTACCTTATAGCTCTTTTCAAAGAGGGGTAGCTCTTCTTTTAGCCTTTGGGGGTTACAGGAGACATAAACTATACTCTCAGGAGCTATTTTTAGGCAGGCTTCAATGAAGTCCTCCGTGGTTCCTGTCCTTGGGGGATCTAGGATAATCTTATCTATCTTTTTCTTTGATTTCTCAGTTTCTTTTAGGTACTTAGTTGCGTCTTCACCTATAAAGTTGACAGAGGAAATACCATTAATCTTCTTCATCTCTAGGGCATCTGCCAGGGCAGATAGGTTATTTTCTACGCCAAGGGCACTAGCCCCCTCCTTGGCTGCTAAGAGTGCCATAATCCCTATGCCACAGTAGGCATCAAGGACAGTTTCCCCCTTCTTTATGTCAAGTAGTTCCATAACCTTACTATAAAGTTTTTCCGCTTGATTGTGGTTAATCTGGTAAAAACTATCTCCGGACAAAAGTATATCCAGGCCTAGAAGCTTATCTCTGATGGGGCCTTTCCCATAAACCTGGATTAGGTCTCCTTCTATAACAACTGAGGTTTTTCGTCCATGAGGATTTAGATAGACTGCCCCTACCTGGGGCTGCCTATGGATTAGCTCCCTTAAAAACTTGTCCTGACTAGGTAGGCTTCTGCCATTAATAATAAAAGTAACTGAGGCCTGATCTTGAGAGGAGGTCCTAACCAGCACATGGCGAAGTAGACCCTGGCCCTTATCCTCATCAAAAATACTCAGTCTATACTTTTTAACAAGACTAAAAACTGTCCTCTGAACTTCCTGGGCTAGAGCATCTTCAATTAGACAGCTATCTATGGGCACCACCCAGTGGCTGCCCTTTTCATAGATTCCACTGATGATTTTATTCTTTCCAACGGACCTGTAGGTCCTAAGAACCTTATTCCTATAATTATATGGATTATCCATGGCTATTAAAGGTGCAACCTCCCTACCCTCAAAAAGTCTATTAAGGTATTCTTCTTTTTTATTTATCTGACCCTTGGGGAAGGCTAGTCTAAAATGACATCCTCCACAATCCTTAAAATGCTTACATTCTTTATTCTTCATCGCTCTCCTCAGGAAAGAGGTGCTGCCATCTAAATACGATATAGTAGACCCCTAAAAAAATATATAAAAGTGCTAGTACTTCCATCTGCATACCAAGTCCATCAAAAATTGCAGACATGATTCCACCGATTATAAAAAGAAGGATACTCAGAAAATAGAAAACTATCTTCCAGCTCTGATGCCTTCTTCCCATTATGTAACTTCCCAGTTCAAAGCCAATATCTGTCATATATCCTGTAAAGTGAGTACTCCTAACTAGATGCCCCCTATAGTCAAGAAACATGGCGTTTTGGAGGCCCATTAAAAAGGAAAGATAATACAGTAAGCCCTGATAGTCTCTAAGCAAATAGGCACCTATACCCCCAAATAAAGGTATAAAGCCAAAGCGTTTTCTAGGGTCATGGCTCCTCTTTGAAAAAAGCATTCCAGCAAAAGTAGCGCCTAAAACAAAAGATACCATAACTGATAAAAGCCTCCCCACTAGGAAGGCTTGTCCATCAAAAATCCCCTGGGCCAGGCTGGTTATATTACCCGTGGCATGGCTGACAGGTTGACCGAATTTTAAAACTGCGCTCATATTTACATAGCCAGAGCCAAAACTAAGAAGTAGGATCCAAAGACTTAACAGACCTTCTCTACTTTCTCTAGCCATTTTATTTCCTTGCTGCTTGGAACTCTCTAACCTTAATGCCCTTACTCTTAAGCTTTTCTACTAGGTCAGTTGGGTCATCCTCTTCGACTCTAATAGAGATTTCCTGAGTTCCTAAAACACCTAGGTCATACTGGGCAATATTTGTTATATTGCTACCATGGCGCCTGATTACATCCACTATGGTATATAAACTACCTGAAAAGTCTTGGCTATAAATTGTAATTTTTGCATCCTTTAGACCAAAGACCTTAAGTACAACCTCAAAGAGGGAGCGCTGGGTTACTATACCTTGGAAGTGATTTTTCCTATCAACTACAGGAATAAACATAACCTTGTTTCTAAAGAAAGCTTCTGCCGCCTCTTCAATATAAGTAGAGTCACTTACTGGCTCCATATCCATAAAGGCGTAGTAACGCACTTCATGCAGTAGAAAAGTATCAAATTCCTTTTCGCCAGATTCAATAAACTTCTCATAGATATACATTTTAGAAATATAGCCAACAAAGGTGTCACCATCAACTACTGGCAGAGATAAAAACCCTTCTTCTAAAATAATATTCAGAGCCTCTTTCAGTGTATTGTTGCTTCTAATTGTAATCAAATCCTCAGCCGGTGTCATAATAGCTCTTACAAACATACTTCCTCCTTAAACTCCTATTAAGTGTAGTATAAACCTTTTCGTAACCTATAAACAAGTACTATTCTACCCCACGATTATAATGGCCTCTTGTAGTCATTTCAAGGGCTAGGCCCTCTTCACTGCTGAAGGCATCCAAAATCCTTTGAGGCTGGTCCTCATCCAAAAGTTCCATTATAAAACTGCCAAATCCCATATCCCTAAGCTGGTCCATCTCACCTAGAAGATCCTTTCTCGGTCCATTGTAAATCCGGCTCCTACAGTAGATGTCGTGGCCTAGTAGCAGTTTATAATCCTTTCTATCCCTAAGGCTATATTCATC
>LFTD01000116.1 GCA_001512625.1 Clostridiales bacterium DTU036
TACTAGTACTAAACTTGATAGAGCCTAGTTTCAATGTTAGAATTAAAGTATAACAAACTAAGGAGGACTAAAATTTGTCTAATGTAAATGTTAACCCATTAGAAAGTGCTCAGCTTCAAATTAAAAAAGCATGTGATGCTTTGGGGCTTGAGCCTGCTGTTTATGAGTTGCTAAAGGATCCGCAAAGAGTAATAGAAATATCAATACCCGTTAAAATGGACGATGGCTCTTTAAAAGTATTCAAAGGTTGGAGATCTTTACATAATGATGCAGTTGGTCCAGGAAAGGGTGGAGTACGCTTCCATCCAGGCGTCTACTTCGATGAGGTAAAGGCCCTATCTATATGGATGACCTTCAAATGCTGTGTAACAGGTATTCCCTATGGTGGAGCTAAGGGTGGAGTCTGTGTTGATCCTACCGTTCTTTCTGATAGGGAACTTGAGCAAGTAGCCAGGGGTTATGTTAGAGGAATGTACAGATATTTAGGTGAAAAGACTGATATTCCTGCTCCTGATGTTGGAACAAGCGGTAAAATCATGGGCTGGATGGTTGATGAGTATTGTCAGATTACCGGAGCCCAAACCATTGGAGTTTTCACTGGTAAACCTGTAGATTTTGGTGGTAGTAAAGGAAGAAATGAAGCAACTGGATTTGGAGTAGCTGTAACTGCAAGAGAGGCTGCTAGAGAGCTAGGTTTCGAGCTTAAGGGTGCAAGAGTTGCAGTTCAGGGCTTTGGAAATGTTGGAAGTTTTACAGTTAAAAACCTAATTCGTCTAGGAGCCAAGGTTGTTGCCCTAGCTGAGTGGGAACCTAAAAATGGCACCTATGCCCTCTATAATGAAGAAGGCCTTGATTATGATGAGCTGGCAGCCTACCAAGCTGAACATAGAAACCTAGTTGGTTTTCCTGGAGCTAAGGCTATGAGTCTTGAAGACTTTTGGAAGACCCAGGTTGATGTTATGGTTCCAGCAGCTCTTGAAAACGCCATTGATACAGCTCAGGCAGAAGTGCTTGATTGTAAGCTCCTTGTAGAAGCAGCCAATGGACCTGTAACACCTGCAGCTGATGAAGTTCTAGCAAGAAGGGGAATTACCCTGACTCCAGATATTCTTTCTAACGCTGGTGGTGTAACTGTATCCTACTTTGAGTGGGTACAAAACCTTTATGGCTATTACTGGACAGAAGAGGAAGTAGAAGAGAAGGAAGAAGAAGCCATGGTTTCTGCCTTCAAAGATATCTGGGCTATCAAAGAAGAGCATGGAGTCAGCGTTCGTGAAGCTGCCTACCTGCACTCAGTTAAAAAAGTTGCCGATGTTATGAAGATTAGAGGCTGGTATTAGATAAAGGATTGACCCGGGAAACTGGGTCTTTTTT
>LFTD01000058.1 GCA_001512625.1 Clostridiales bacterium DTU036
CATAGTGGATAATAAACTGCCATTGCCCGTCCATAGGCACTTGTAACAGCGGAACCATATGTAGCCACAAGATCTGCAAAAATAGCAAAAAATGCTATAGGTGCATATTTAGTAATAATGTCAATAAACTTCATCATTACATCAGATAGTGAAGCTATCCATTGTCCAACTAAGCTATCAGGTCCACCAGCCATACTGGTAGCAAAGCCAAAAATAATAGAGAAAACAATAAGCGGTAGCATGGCTCTTCTACTAAGAAGGCCGACAAAGTCCGATGCTGTAAAGAAGTTAACAATCATATCGGAAAGTGAAGCGTATTCTCCAATTTCTTCAGAAGTCATATTTTGCCAAGGCTCAAGAACAGGTGGAAATACTTGCATAATAACAAACATTATTATAGCAGCAATTATACCCGTTACTATAAAGGTGATAATTGTGGATACCATAATTTTACCAGCCCGTTCACGACTTTTCATATTAGCAATGGAGCTAGAAATAGAGGCGAATACAAGTGGGACTACAACACAGAACATCATGTTTATAAAGATGGTTCCCAGAGGCTTTATTGCATTTCCAAATTCCGGTGCAAACCAGCCTGTAATGGCACCTAAGATCATGCCGGATATCATGAGTCCCAGGAAGAAATAATTCTTCTTAATGGAGCCCTTGTCTAGTGAAACTTTATTACTCATAACAAATCCTACCTTTCATAAATTATAATTAAATAACTATTAAGCACTTACTAAAAAGACAATGTTTCGTCAGTAACCTCACCTTTTGCTACTATGTTAGTTGGTCCGGTAAGATATAAATCGGCAATTTTTCCATCATGTAACTGAGCATCTACAGTAAGCCTACCTCCCTTCATATCAACGGCTACTGCTTTTCCGCTGACCTGGCCCATTAGGGTTAGCACTGCAACAACAGAACCGGTTCCAGTTCCACAGGCATAAGTAAAATCCTCCACACCTCTTTCATAGGTGCGCTCATAGAGTAAATCTGTGCCTAGAATCTCATAAAAGTTGACATTGGCTCCTTTAGGAAAAGCTTTGTGATATCGGAGTTTACGTCCTAACTCAAATAGCTTCTCGCTGCTATAATCCTTGAGGCCCACAAAAGGAATTACAGCATGGGGTAGCCCAGGATTTCCAAGCTCAACATAGGAGCAGCTATAAGTCTTACCATCTACTTCTACTGGGTAATCAAGTTTAATGGTCGTAGGGTCATTTAGCCTAATTCTATATACTTGCTTATCAATTCTATAACCTGTAACAAGTCCTGCTGTGGTCTCTATGCGCTGGATTTCACCAGCCAGGCCCTTTTCAAAGCCATAGCGACAAATACATCTGGCGCCATTACCACACATTTCTCCCAAACTGCCATCGGAGTTATAAAAAAGCATCCTATAGTCAGCGTCGCCCTTAGCCTTATCCACTACCATAAATCCATCAGCACCAATTGAAAGGTGCCTCTCACACAGTGTCCTGGCAATATCCCCAAATTTTTCTTCTGGAATACCTTCTTCTATGTTGTTAATGATAATAAAATCATTTCCAGCACCATTCATCTTCCAAAATTGCATGGAATTTTCTCCTTTCTCCCATAAGGGTATGTATACCTATATAATACGCAATTTCCGTGCCAAACCATATTTCTTTTCCTTCTAATCAAAAAAATAGAACCATCTTAATAAACCGCTATTTCTCAAGGCTTTTAAGTATATTGCCAACGAGTAAGAAATTCAATCTAAAATGCAATCTAAGGTGTGAGTTCGAATTTTAGGATTAGTAGTCCTAAAAATAGGACTACTAAAAATATTTACCTAAACCTAGCCGGGCTTTCCTAGTTAATGTAGTCTTCATAGCCATATTTTTATAAACATCCCTGTACTGCTTCTGCTCTCTAGATTTGTCCACGCCTTGCCCACTGGTTATGCCTTAGTTAGCTCT
>LFTD01000092.1:0-341 GCA_001512625.1 Clostridiales bacterium DTU036
GCCAAGAGGCACCGAAAGATAGACCTGGCCCCCAGGCGGCTTTATTCTCATATTAAGATTCTTAACCCTCTTCCAGCTAACAAGAACTTCTATATCTTCAACCATAATGGTTCTAGTAAAATCGCCCTTCATACAAAGCTCCTCAATAAATCAACCTCTTATTTCCAATTGTAATGATAACACTGGAAGTAGATAAAAAAAAGAGGCCCAGCCACCAAGCCTTTAACCAATCTAAGCTATACAGATTAAAGAACTTTACCTGGTAACTTAAAGTTAAGATACCAATACCTAGTATTTTCCCCATCTTCCCCAAGTTCACAAAAACCATGTCACTTTTTCCC
>LFTD01000092.1:417-858 GCA_001512625.1 Clostridiales bacterium DTU036
GAAAAATTAATCTTCACCTATACCATAAGTAAAAAAGCCGGATAAATCGGCTCTTAATCTATATGCTTGTTATTCTTTTAGTGTTAGCTAATAAACCACTCTTAAGTTGGATTCCTTTAGAATCTTTTCAGGAATTGGATGATCCATGCTCCATACAATCTCAATAGGCCTAGAGCCTCTATGGGAATGATAGCGAGCATTTCCTAAGAACACATAAGGGGCAGTAACCCCATAGTCGCTTTTATGTTCCCTAACAAAGAGGAGTACCTTATGGCCTTCACTCCTATCGTTAATATATCTTTGGCCAGTTGGGCTCTCAGGGCTTGTTATACTCTGAGACTCCCAGTTAAATAATCCACTATTAATGGCATAGTCATTGTACATAGTTGAGGGTAGATAATCCTCCTCCATCTTGTTGATGGTTATAAAGAATAGATCTGT
>LFTD01000092.1:989-10340 GCA_001512625.1 Clostridiales bacterium DTU036
TCTTCCCTATTTAAACTTTCTAAATTCAGTCTATCTTCAAGAAGTGACTTTGAAAATTTAAGGAGTCTTTTTGAATCCATCCTATCAAATCTTTCAAGGACTCTTCCAAGCTCCCTTTTATCCCTTACCTTATAGCTATCCTGCCTGCCAGTTTCAACCAGGAGTTCATAATAAGAATACCTTGAGTAAAATCACTTTTTTTCTATACCACAGTTATCGAGAAAGTTTGTTTCAAATCTAAATTTTCACTACATCTATTTCTTAATATATCTTGTGTTTTTGCCTTTTCCTGTTTTTTTAATGATTCCTTCATCTAGCATTTCTTTCAGAATATTTATCGCATGAGTAGATTTTATCCCCATAACTCTTTCTATATCTTTTCTTGTGATTTCATTTTGTTCTTTGAACAAGTTGACTATAGGCTGGTATTTCTTGTCTACTGTAACCATTTCAGAATCAGTAATGGAATTAGATTCTATATTAACATTTGGCAAAATTACCCTAAAAGCTCCTTGAGCACTTTCAAATGTAGGCTCTAAGCCCGAATCCCTATAACTAGAAATTATTTTACTTATGCCAGTACCGTAGGCCTCTATCAATTTTAATCTATAAAAAAGAGCCGCCAATTTTTCGTTTCTGGTTTGTGATGCACCCATTTTTGCTGCTTCTAAAGATAAGCCTGGTATTAATCCTCCTAGGGAAATCATTTCTAATCGATCTGAATATATATTAATAAGTGTGCTTCCACTAAAAGAATAATCTCTATGCACTATAGCATTTAATAAGGATTCTCGAATTGCTTCTTCAGGATAGTCTCTTACATCGACCCTCAATAAATCATGGAAGCTAGCTTTTGTTCCATTATAGAAATCGATAAACTTGTAGGCTTCAGAAAGCTGTGCAAATAAAGAACCAGATAATTCTTTTCTATCTTTAAAAACTGATTTATCCATGCCTTGAAAAATTGCCACTTTTATAGAATGCTTGCATTGATCTGATAAAAGCAGTCCCATATTGGTGTAAATTTTATCCGATGTCATTATCCCTAAGTTTTCCATTTGTATTTGTGTAAAATCTAGTTTTCTCTTTTCAAATTCCTTAGACAAGGCATTAAAAGTCAAATCTTGTAACAAAGATCGACTTGTTTCAAAAGAATCTCCATCTGCATTTTTTATCATACTACGAATTGCATCTTCTGTGGCTGGTGATGATGTTGTACCACTTCGGACATAGACACCAGATGGCTTAATACCTTTGTCTAACAAGTAATAAGGCTTTTTAATTCCTTCTTCTACAACTATTCTTATAATTGCTTTTTCATTAATTTCTAATAAGTCTACCCTTGTAAACATTAATATATCTGGTTTTATACTATCTTTTAGACTATTTGATATTTGCTGCATTACATAATCAGCATCCTGGACTCCAATAATATCTCCCTCATCTGATACGCCAATATAAATTTCACCGCCTCTGGTGTTAGCAAAAGCAATGACTTCTTTTCTAATGTCAGAAGTATAGATCTCCTTTAATTCAACAATTTCGTTTTCTCTAAATTTCATCCTATCACCCAATCTACCAGTATTCTATCAGTATCTACCAGTATTCTATCAGCCAGCATGTGATATTACAAGTTTTTAGATATTGTTTCCTACAATTTTATGTAAAATCTCTTAAATTTACTTAAAAGTTCCTGAAACCTTTGACACTAAAGTATTATTAGACCCTACCGCTATTATGACACGAGCCCTGGTTGATTAAAAAGCCAGATTATACAATCTAACCCAATAAATATCCGATTTAATAATTATGTTAAAGTTTTATAAATATCTCTCTTACGTCCTATCCCAATTATCAATATTCTAACTTCATCATCATTTATTAGATATGTAAGGCGCTTTCTGGGCATACTTCAATACACTTCATGCAGAGGATACACTCTGTACCATTTATTCGTTTTCTGGAATTGTCCATCATATCAACATCCATAGGGCAGACATTTAGGCACATTCTGCAGTCAATACATTTTTCTTCATCTCGTTTAACCTCATTAATGAATAGTAGCTAGCAGGTTTTAGGAATACTGTTACTGGACATATGTACTTGCAAAACCAACGATTATCCTTAAATATAAAGGCTAAAAGAATCACTAATGCATAGTAAAGAATATTTCCAATAATAAAACTCCAAAACATCACCCTCTCTATATTTGGAATCTTCAGTACAAATAGCGCTCCTGTAAACAAAAATGAAAATATAAATAGCACATATCGGATATATCCTATTTTCCTCCGTGAACCTTTAGGTATCTTATAAGGCAGCAAATCAAGTATCATGGCAGTCCAGCAGGCATAGCCACACCATCCCCTACCAAATATTAGTGGACCCAAAATCTTTGCTACCAGATAATGAATGGTGGCAGCTTCAAAGACCCCTAAAAATAAATAATACCAAAAGCCCTCTATTTGCATGTTTTCACTAGATAGTAGTCCTAGATATATCAGCATATATGATCCAACCAAAAACTGGACTACCAGTCTTGCATGTTTGAATTTATTTATATATAGAATTAGTCCAAGGGAAATACATATCCCAATATATGAAAAGTTAAATAGATAAAAACTATTATCTAGCCTAAGCCAAAGAATAATAGCAATTAGTTCGAATACACAAAACATAGAAATTGGAACAAGATACTTTTTCTTAAATTCCATACCTCTCCTCCCAGCTTTTCTAATGAACCTCTTATCCACTTATTATTTCTTACAATTATTCTAATCAAAGCTCACTAAAAAAGTATTGACCTCTCAACAGATCTTCTTATGAAAAATCCAAATAAACCAAGCTAATTGGTATAGTTCACTCTTTAATTTATCTATAAATACCAGTTGATATTCCTGGATTTAACATTTTTAAGTATAGCACAAATAACTAACAACCTAAAAGCAGCCCATCAGGGGTAAGTCCAATGGGCCGCGCTAGTAGAAGTATATGAACTTGTCTTTTTATTTAGTCAATCAATAAATCTTGCCATTCCTTTATTAATGGTTCAGGGATAGCTAAGAGGAAATATGTTACTTTTAGCTAAGCTCAATAGGAGGCTTCTACTATCTAGTCGTCTTATCCATAAACCGTCTTTCTTCTTCCTTACTTAAGAAATATACCCCTCATGTCAACTACAAATCTCCTAGCTGCTCTTTTTGAGCGAAGCATAAAGCCAATGAGATTCCTTCGTAGCCAATAGTTTTGTAGTTCTCTTCCTATTCAAACTTGACTGATATATCTCCAAGCTCTGTAAAGCTGGCCCTAAACTCATCACCGGCATCTGCTTCCAGCATAGCTGTGAGAGCCCCAGATAAAATTACTTCACCTTTTTTTAAGCTAACACCGTATTCATGGAGGGTATTGGCAAGCCAGGCAACACAGTAGGCTGGATCTCCTAGGGCCGCAGCCCCAACTCCAGAGTTCATAAGCTGGCCATTTTTATAAAAATTCATGGAAAGAGTTTTTAAATCTATTGTCTTAGGATCTACCCTTTTCTCACTGACAAGGTACATTCCTGAAGAGGCATTGTCTGCCACAGTATCAATTATATTTATCTTCCAGTCAGCTACCCTACTGTCCACTATCTCAATACCTGCTGCCACATAGTCAGTGGCATCAAGAACATCTTCCACTGTCACATTAGGGCCTACTAGATCTTTTTCTAAGACAAAAACTATCTCACCTTCTACCTTAGGCTGAATTAGTTTACTCCTATCAACCACTCCGTCCTCAGCTTCCATGGACTCAAGAAGGTGACCAAAGTCTGGCTGGTTTACGCCCAACATATCTTGAACAGCTTGAGAAGTTAGCCCAATCTTTTTGCCGGTAATTAGCCTACCTTCTTCAAGTTCTTTCTCAATATTTATTAGCTGAATTCTATAGGCGTCTCTGATTTCAAGCTCTGGATAAGCAGCAGAGATTTGTCCAATAGGCTCGTTACTCCTCTCAGCAGTTTTTAGGGCCTCGGCTAGTTTTTCATATTTACTTATTTCCACAGATACCTCCTTATTTTCTTGTTAATTTATACTTAGAACAAATCAGTGTCTTTTACTCGCTTAAGAAGTTATTTACTAGAGTTGTAAACTTATCTGTCTGCTCAATTTGAGTCCAGTGACCGCAGTGACCAAAGACGTGGAGCTGGGCATCATCAATAAGGCGGAAAAGCTTAAAGGAGTTCTCTAGTGGAATAACCAGGTCTTCCCTACCATGAACTATAAGGGTAGGCTGCTTGATACTGGTAATCTCCTCATCACTTCTAGCCATAAACTCAACCCATCTTTGCCTTGGTTCTGGGAACATGGATGAAAATGACTCCTGAAAGCCTGGCTCTATGCTGGCCTCATACCTCATCCTTGCCAGCTCATCAGTAGCAATGCTCTTATCATAAACAAAAAGGTTTAGCATTTCCCTCATGTTTTCTACTGAGGGCTCATAGCCCCAGACAGAGTCCAATCCCTTTGTTATAGGAAAATCCACCCCCATGGCTCCCATAAGAACAATCTTTCTAATCCTTTCGGGATACTCAATGGCTAAAGCCAGGGCCAGGGAACCCCCAAAGGAGTTGCCAACAAGATCAACTTGCTCAAGTCCTAGTGCATCTAGGAAGTCTAGGATTTGCTTAATCCAGGTTTTATAGTTTAGTTCAATCCCTTCTGGTCTATCAGTGTAACCAAATCCCACCATATCAGGTGCAAGCACCCTTCTCTTAGCTGCAAGCTTTGGAATAACCAGTCTCCAGTTGGCCCAGGCTGACACTCCGGGTCCAGAGCCGTGAATTAGGACTACTGGGAAGCCCTCGCCCTCATCATGGTAATTAGTCAAATAGGACCCTGTTTTAACACTTTTAGCTATTTCTGGTTTCTTAGTCATAATCTCCTCCTTCTACTTTTAAATAATGGTAAGCTAATTTATTAGTATGTTTGTACTGATAGTTTTTTCATCTGTCATCACTATTAATATAGAAACCTATAAGTACACTTCCTTTTTAGTATCAGAGGCCCTATAGATGGCCTTTATCACTTCTAGGCTCTTGATAGCTTCTTCTCCGGTGACTAGGGGCCGCCTCTTTTCAAGAATGGCATTAATAAAGTCTTCATACTGCCTTATATGGGAAGCTCTATCAACCTCTGGACCAGTATTTAGAGCATTTGCCTTTTCAGGGTCGAGAATTTTTTCAAACTCCTGCCACTTGCCCCCTTCAAAATGATAGAACAGCAGCTGGTCATTACGAATAATTACTGAGCCTTTTTCTCCAAATACACTGAGCTCAGCATAGAGGCCTGGATAGGAGGCTGTTGTTCCTTCGATGGTGCCAATGGCTCCACTTGTAAACTCTAGATTTGCCACTCCTATATCCTCAGTTTCTATTTCTTTATGTCGCAGGGTCCTGCACTTACCACTAAGGCTTTTCACATCTCCAAAAAGATGAATGAGAAGGTCTATGTAGTGGATGGACTGGTTGATAAGGGCCCCTCCCCCGTCATGCTCCCAGGTCCCCCTCCAAGGGTTACTAAAGTATTTATCATCCCTATACCAGATTGTTTTGGAGGAGCCCCAAAGCAGTTTACCAAGTTTACCTTCCTCAATAGCCTGTTTTAAAAGGACAATTGGCTTATCAAAGCGGTGCTGAAAGATTACGGCAAGCTCTACCTCCTTATCTCTAGCAGCATCAATCATGGCCTGGCCTTCTTCTAATGTTGTAGCTATAGGCTTTTCACAAATTACATGCTTACCTGCTCTGGCAGCCTGAATGGCAGCCCTGCTATGGGCTCCTGATGGCAGGCAGATTGCCACAGCATCAATTTCAGGGTTATTAAGAAGATCCTCATAATCCAGGCAAAAGTCGCAGGACAAATCCTCTGCAAATTCCCTATGATGGTCCCCCCTACCCGCAATTGCAACAAGCTCAGCATGGGCAAGCCCCTTTATAATATCTGCATGTACCCTACCAATTGAACCACACCCAATTAGGCCAAACCTAACCTTCTTCATCTCTGTCCTCTTTTCCCTACTAATAATCTAGGCTCCTAATTCCTTTTCCTTTTTATCTTCGTTATGATACAGCTAAGCCTAAACAAATAACTTAATAACAAAGGCCAGGCCTATGGCGGATAGGACTGAAAGTATTAGACTGTTGGTTTTATAAGATAGGTAGCCCGCTAGAAAGATTCCTCCAAGACTGGCTAGGAGCATATCCTTATCTGCACTAATAACCCCTCTAACAATAAGGATAGACAGGGAAGTATAGGGGATATAGGAAAGAAACCTAGCAAACCTTCTTCCAATGGTTTTATCACTGAGTAGATATAAAGGAAGAAGCCTGGGCAGGTAGGTAACCAGGGCCATACCTAAAACTAATACTAGATAATTATTCATGGCTCTCCTCCTCCTTAAAGATAAATAAACCTAGTAATGAAGATAGGAGGATGGCCAGAACCAGATCCCAACCTGCACTTAGAAAACCTCCATAATAAAAGGCTGCATATATAGCTGCTGCTAAAAGAGATATTTTTAAAACCTCCCTTGACCTTGTAAGCTCAGGAGTTAAAAGAGCTGAAAACATGGCGTAGAGGCCCACCCCCATACTGGCCTGGAGGGAAAGAGGAAGCACCTCTCCTATACCATAGCCCACTAGGGTTCCAAGAACCCATGACAAATAGGATAGACCATTTACAAGTAGGATAAAGGGGAGGCTAATCTTATCTTTATTAAAGGAGATTACAGAAAAACTCTCATCTGTGATTCCAAAGGCAATAAAGGGCAGAAATTTTTTGGGTATCTCCTTCATATCTAAAGACAGGGCAGCTGACATCATCAGGTGCCTGAGATTTAAAAGAAAGGTAGCTATTATTATATTTATATTTGAAACCCCTGCTCCTATTAGATCTAGTGCCATAAACTGGCTGGCTCCAGCAAAGACCAGAATGGAGAACAGACTGGTGTCCTTTAAAGAAATAGCAGTATTTTTGGCCAAAAGACCAAAGGCCATGGCCACAGGAAAATATCCAATAATTAAGGGTAGGCTAATAACCAGGGTCTCCTTAAGTGAAAACTTCTTTTTATCCATAATCTCTTCCTTGGGTAATTTTTCTAATGCTTATCATTAATCTATCATATCTAGTTTTCTATCTGACTTTCCTATTATTATAGGATAAAAATACATCTATATCTATTGCTATATTCTGAAATCTTAAAAGGCGACCCTTAGGTCGCCTAAACTCTGTCTATTACCCCAAGCTCTAGCTTGGTCTTTTTTCTTCCACTACCACTACCTTCAAGGCTTTCGCCGGTCCTTGAGTGGAGCCTATCCTCGGCTCCTGATAGCATAAGTTTAAGTCTATTAAGCTGATTAACCGAGCTTGCTCCTGGGTCATAGTCTATTGGAACAATATTGGCCTGGGGATAGATTTCCCTGATTGCCTTAATCATACCCTTACCAGTTATATGATTGGGTAGGCAGCCAAAGGGCTGAACACAAACTATGTTCTCGGCTCCTGCCTCAATGAGTTCTATCATCTCAGCTGTCAGTAGCCAGCCCTCTCCCGACTGATTACCTAAAGAGATTATCCTTGAAGCCAGTTCCCCCAGCTCTTCAATTTTTAAAGGAGGATGGAATCTCTCACTTTCTTCCAGGGCCTCTTTAATAAAGGCTCTATAGTACTCAATATAGCCAATAACCATATCGCTAAAGGCCCTTTCCTTCATACTCTTACCTAGGGCCCTATTTTTAAAGTTTGCATTATATAAGCAGTAAAGAACAAAGTCAGTGACATCACTTAGGACGGCCTCGGCTCCTTCGGCCTCAAGAATATCCACTAGCTCATTGTTGGCTGCAGGATGATACTTAACCAGGATTTCCCCTACAATACCCACCTTGGGTTTTTTGATGTCTCTTATCTCTAGCTTGTCGAAGTCCTCAACCAGTCTCCATACATAATCAATAAACTCGTTCCTGCTCATATCAACAATAGCAGCCTTAAGCTCTTCTAGCCACTGGTCTACAAGAAGATTAGTTGAGCCAGCAACCTTTTCGTAGGGCCTGACACGATTGGACACCCTCATAAGAAGATCCCCTAACATGATGGCTATAATGGCATTTCTTAGTAGGTCGTAGCTATAGGTAAAGCCAGGATTCTTTTCTATGCCCTGAGTTGAAACACTTATAACAGGAACATGACCAAAGCCCGACTCCCTTAAAGCCTTTCTTAAAAAGCCAACATAGTTGGAGGCCCTGCAGACTCCCCCAGTCTGGCTAATAAGTAGGGACACATTATCTGTATCGTACTTACCTGACTTAAGAGCATCTATAAACTGGCCCACAACAATAATAGAAGGGTAGCAGGCATCGTTATTAACATACCTAAGGCCTTCATCAACTGCTCTACCATCCACATCATCAAGCACCTTGATCTTATAGCCTTCAGTTTCAAGGACCTTTTCTAAGAGGACAAACTGTAGGGGGGCCATTTGAGGCATAAGAATTGTATGCTCTTTTTTATTTTTTTTAGTAAAGACTAGCTTCTCATAGGCATTCTGGTCTTGATTAACCTCTCTATTATCGGTCCTTCTATCCTTAAGGGCTGCTTGGAGGGACCTAACCCTAATTTTTGCAGCACCCAAGTTAGATATCTCATCCAGCTTAAGAGTAGTGGCAATCCTATGCCTTCTTTGCAAAATTTCCTGGACCTGATCAACAGTAACAGCGTCCAGTCCACAACCAAAGGAATTGAGCTGGATCATCTCTAAATTATCTGTCCTAGAAACAAGCTCTGCAGCTCTATAGAGCCTGGAGTGGTAGGTCCACTGGTCTAGTACCCTGAGTGGCTGGTCAAGCTTACCTAGGTGGGCAATGCTATCCTCAGTAAGAACCGCCATACCTAGAGAATTAATAAGCTCTGGTATTCCATGGTTTATGGCAGGGTCTATATGATAGGGCCTACCTGCAAGGACGATACCTGTTATGTCATTTTCCTCTAGATATTTAAGGGCCCTCTCCCCTTCTCTCTTAATATCCTCTCTATAAACACCCTGCTCAAAGGAGGCCTTAAAGACTGCCATTCTAACCTCCCAGCTGGTTATACTAAAGATTTTTAGGGCTTTACTAAGCTCCTTAGCCAGAGCCGCTTCATTATTCATATTTACAAAGGGATTTAGATAAATAATATTCCTATCCTTTATTTCCCCTATGTTGTGCTTAATAACCTCAGGATAACCAGTTACAACCGGGCAGTTAAGATGATTATCTGAGTGTCTATCCTCTTTTTCCTCATAAAACACAGAGGGGTAGAAGATAAACTTTATATCCCG
>LFTD01000049.1 GCA_001512625.1 Clostridiales bacterium DTU036
GAGTAGCATAGGATGCTTACTCAATCTTTTAGTATGAATAATCTAAGAGGGTAGCTAGGAGGACATAAAGGAACAGTATGAGTACTTAGGAAAATGAAGCTTTTTTGAAAACGGACACTATTTGTGCTAGATTTAGATATGCTTTTTAAGAAAAAAAGCATACATCGCAATAAGCTCATTTATCCATCTATAGGTGTAAAAACCTGGGAAATCTGCTACTATATACTGAGCGGGAGGTCCATGTGAATAATAAAGAAATAAGTTCAAAAAAACTAAGAGAAATGGTAAAAGAGATCTATGGTGTCCTAAACCTTATGACCATATTAAACCTAGTTATCCTGGCCATCCTAGGAATTATTATAGTAAAGGCCAAGCTTTTTTCAAGGGGAAGTATGGCAGCCGGTATTAGTCTTGGAATAGTATTTGTACTAGTTTGGTACGCCTTAAAAGGCCAGATTAAAAAACTAACCTACAAGAAAAATTTGGGCAGGGGCTTAAGTGATGAGGCCTGGAAAAATTTCAACCTAGAAATTGAAAGGCCCTCGACTAGGGGGTATGGAGATATCAATAACATGACAATCAAGGTTTTAACCAAGAGCTTTCTTTTTTTCCCAACCAAGAAAAACCTTGAAATCATCCCCATAGAAGACATTGTTTCACTAGAAAAGAAGATTAATAAAGGCAAGGGCAATAAAAAGGACCAGGTCTTTATTAACCTAACTACTGCCTCCCAGGCTAAATTTACTCTAGATTATGAAGAAGAGCTTTTCCAAAAGCTTAAGCATAAAGTATAAAAAAGGCCTAGGCCTTTTTTCATTTAAAATCTTTTTCTATTATCAGAGCCTCAAGTATCAGACCCTTCCAAAATCCCATATCCTTAAAGAAAACCTCCCTTAGCAGACAAATACTAGTGTAAGGGAGATAAAAGTCTCTATTCATAAATCAAAAGGGCCATATCAAAAATCCCTGTAAAGGGGTAGGCCCCCTCATCTTACAGGGCCTGAGCCAGCTTCAAAATAAAAGCTCTCACCCTGTTTTTGAACCCATCCTACTTGAGTTTCCTGGCTCCCTTCAGCTCCTTTTTTTTTCTAAAGAAAGTGGGTCATCTGAAGACTGGCCAGGACCAGACTGTAATTTTTTTCCAGAGCAGGCTCCCCGTAAATAGGACCCTGCCAGAGCCAGGGTTAAAAGACTCAAAGGACCCAAATAGTAGTTTCTTAGTCTCCTCATGGCAACCTCCCACATTTTTATTGTTTCATTATATAAGAATTCTGTCTTAATATCATTATTTCATAAAAAAAGAGCCCGTTTCCAGGTTCTTAGGTTTAGGCTTTATACACTATATCTCCATCTATCATGGTAAAAACCACCCTGCTATTTATATCCAGGGGATCACCATCCCAAAGGACTAGGTCTGCGTCCTTGCCTTCTTTGATAGAACCCACCCTGTCATCAATCTTAAGAATCTCTGCAGGATTTATGGTTATGGCCTTTAGCGCCTCATAGTGGTCCATGCCCTCTTTAACACAGAACTGGGCACACATGTTGAGGTTTTCTTGGGGAATAACTGGGCTATCTGTCATAATTGCTACCTTTAGACCTGCCTGTTGGAGCTTGACTGCTGTAATAAAGCTTTTATTTATAAGCTCATACTTGCTCCTTTGGCCAAAGCTGGGTCCCACTATACAAGGTAAATTTTCCTTCACCAGTTCATCCACGATAAGATGGCCCTCAGTGACATGCTCTAGAGTAATATCCAGATCAAACTCCCTGGCAATCCTAATAGCAGTAAAGATATCATCGGCTCTATGGGCATGGGCTTTAAGAGGGATTTCTTTTTTCAGAACAGGGATTAGGGCCTCATATTTAAGGTTAAGCTCCTGTTTTTCGTCCCCCTCCTTCTTTGCTAGGTAATTCTTAGCCTCGGTTAGTACCTTTCTTAGCTCAGCTGCTATAGCCATCCTAGTTGTTGGAGATTTCCTTTGCTCATTATAGACTCTTTTAGGGTTTTCACCAAAGGCTATCTTCATAGCGATTGGCTCTTTAATAATCATATCATCTATGCGCTTTCCTGCAGTCTTTATAGCAACAAAACTGCCTCCCATAACATTGGCAGAACCAGGTCCTGTGGCTACTGAGGTAACCCCTCCTCCCCTGGCATCTACAAAGGTCTGGTCCATGGGATTTATGGAATCTATTCCCCTAAGTTCAGGAGTTATAGGGTTTGTCATCTCATTGCCATCAGCTCCTTCAAAGCCAATGGCGTCCTCCCACATGCCTAGGTGGCAGTGGCCATCAATAAACCCTGGTAGCAGGAGATGACCCTGTCCATCTATGTAATCATCACCCTTTAGGTCTTGGCCAATCTTCACGATTTTTCCGTCTTTTATAGCAACTTCTACTTCCTGGTAGACTTCTTCTGGTCCTTCCATGGTAAGGACTTTAACATTTTTAATTACTCTCATGTTTCCTCCTAGTTATTTTCTTGCAAATAAGCCTTTATAAAGTCCTCCAAGTCCCCGTCTAAAACTGCCTGGACATTGCCATTTTCTAGATTTGTTCTATGGTCTTTGACCAGACTATAGGGATGAAGAACATAGCTTCTAATCTGGGAACCCCAGCTAATGGCTTTGGATTCTCCCTTAAGGGCGTCAAGCCTCTCCCTGTCCTCCCTTATTTTCTTCTCTGTTAGCTTACTTAGAAGCATTTTCATAGCAGTTTCTCTATTTGATATCTGGCTTCTTTCGTTTTGACACTGTACAACTATACCTGTAGGTAGGTGGGTAATCCTAACTGCCGAGTCTGTTGTATTTACGTGCTGGCCTCCAGCACCTCCAGCCCTATAGGTATCAATCTTAAGTTCTTCCTCATTAATCTCAATATCTCCACTCTCTTCCACCTCGGGATAGACCTCTACAGAAGCAAAGGAGGTTTGGCGCTTACCCGCCGTATTGTAGGGAGAAATCCTCACAAGGCGGTGGACCCCATCCTCGCTTTTTAGCTTGCCATAGGCATGGGGACCTTGTACTAGTAGGGTAACATGCTTGATACCAGCCTCTTCATCACTTAAAAAGTCCAGTACCTTCATCCCAAAGCCAGCTCCCTGAATATAGCGGCTGTACATCCTATAAAGCATCTCTGCCCAGTCCTGGGCGTCAAGGCCTCCACTTCCTGCATGGACAGATAAAATGGCATTATTATTATCATAGGGCCCTGAGAAGAGAGTAGAAATTTCTAGCTCATTAAGTTTTTCTATCAGGCTATCAAAATAGCCCTGAGCCTCATCCCCAGTAGTTTCTCCCAGCTCAAAAAGCTCACAGGAAAGCTCACATACTTCTATCAGTCCTTCAACTTCTGCTATTTCTTCTAGCTCAGCTTCAAGATATTTGTGCTTTCTTTGAACCTCTGCTGACTCTTCAGGCACAGCCCAGAAATCCTCTGCCATCATAGCTTCTGCCAGCTCATCATAGCTGGCCTTTAAAGCAGCTGGGTCAAAGAGACTCCCGAATTTGAGCCCATTTTTCTTTTAAGCTCACCAGTTCATTTCTACAAAGTTCTTCTAGCATTAATTCCTCCCACAGCAGTGCTTGTATTTCTTACCAGAACCACAGGGACAGGGGTCATTTCTTCCTACCTTCTTTACCCTGCGCTGGGTAACCGCCTTGGCAGCTGAGCTCTCCCCTGTAACCTTGGCAACACCCTTTCTTTCACCGGAGTCTTCTCTAAAGCTAGCCTTAAAGAGGATTCTAAGGGTTTCCTCTCTAATGGCATCAATCATCTCCTCGTACATATCAAAGCCCTCCATCTGGTAGGCTTGAACAGGGTCCATCTGGCCAATGGCTCTAAGCCCTATGCCCTGCTTAAGACTATCCATAGCATCAATATGCTCAATCCAGTGCTGGTCAACAACATTTAAAATTACAGAGCGCTCTATCTTTCTAAGGAGCTCCTCTCCATACTGAGCTTCCCGCTTTTTATAGGCCTTTTCTACCTTATCCATTAAAAAATCATGAAGCTCATCAGGACCAGCATCAGATGCCAGATTAGCTAAAAAGCTAGTATCTTCAAAGAAGACATTCTTAAGCTGGCTTTCAAGGCTCTTAAGATCCCAGTCTTTAACATTGGGAGATAGGTCCCTATTTCCATCTATATAGGCTCCTATATAGCCCTCGGCCATATCCATAAGACTGGCCCTTTGATCCTCACCTCTAAGAACCGCATTTCTATTGGCATAGATATGCTTTCTTTGTTCATTCATAACCTGGTCATACTGAAGAACGTAGCGCCTTATGCCATAGTT
>LFTD01000025.1:0-3239 GCA_001512625.1 Clostridiales bacterium DTU036
TTTACTCTATAAGAACAATCCTATTAAATTATTACTAGTTTGTCAAGGATAAATTTCAGCCTTTTTGGTAAAGTTACAGGCAAACAAATTATTATAAGGAGGAGAGGTGCTTCCCTCTAAAACAGAGGGAAGCCCTTATCCTCTTAAAAAGCAGCCAGTACTGCTCCTTCAAGTCCATCATTTAAAAAGTCCTATGAAGAACAAATGATATTGTCACTGTTGAGAGACAAATGAATTTGTCACCCTAAGCAAGAAGATTTAGCTTAGAATTAATGAGATCTTTGCATGATTCTTATGATTTAAGACTTAGAAGTATTAGTAGTTAATAAGTTTTTCAACTAAATCTATGTAGGAGTTTGTAAGCACACCTAGGTCCATACTATATGTGATAGAATCAATGCCCATATCTAAAAAAATTCTTGCTGCCTCCATTCCCCCTGCGTAAATCATAACCGGCTTATTTGCTGCTTCACATGCCTTAATAATCCTATTAATAGCATTTTTAAAATCATCAGTATCAAATTCTCCGGGTGCACCCAAGGCAATTGACAGGTCATAGGGGCCTATAAAGATGCCATCTACTCCATCAATAGAGGCTATTTCTTCGATATTTTCGAGGCTCCCAGCTGTCTCACACTGTGGGATAATCATTGTTTCTCTATTGCAAAGATCAAAATAATCTTGTAGTGGAGAAGTAAAGTCTTCAAACCCATATCCTGCAACACGACCAAAGAAAAATCCTCTTTGACCCACTGGGGTATATTTCCCCCACTTCACAAGATCTTTAACCTGATCCACAGTATCTATACAAGGTATAATCAGCCCCTCAGCCCCAATGTCAAGCATCTTTAAAACAGCAGCTCTTGACACTTCTTTAATACGTACAAAGCTGGTAAGCCTACTGCCCTTTGTAGCTCTAATAAGCTCCTGAGTAGTATCCTCAGAATATGGCCCATGTTCTGTATCAATAATAATATAGTCTAAATTGCTATAACTAAGTGCCTCGGCTGCATTTGTTGATGCTAGCTCAAAAAAAGTGCCTATGGTTCTTTCTCCCCTTTGCATTTTTTCTTTAGTAAAATTTTTCATTTTAAAGTCCTTTCTAATTATTATTTAATAAATATCCTACTACCTTCCAGAACAATTCCAGCTTAAAATCTATATCTCTCAATATAATGCTCAAGAAGACCTATTGTAAAGGTTGTTGAGTCAAGTCAATAAGTCCTTGAACTTCTAAAAAACCCAGAATAAAATAGCTTGAGCCCTGTAATTCCCCTAAGTATGTTTACTAGATACAAACATTGTACTTCAGAAAAGAGCTATATGGAATTTTTACTTTTACATTTACGAGCTTTTTTATTTATTTACTTATTATCCTTTGCAATCCTTCACACTAGTTAGCAAGGAGCAGAAAGAGAAAAAAACAGCTACTTAACAGGTCTTTTTAGATTTCTAAGGGTATGGCTTTATGCAATAAAAAAAGATGAACACACCTTACTGCATCCATCTTCTTAACCCGATTTATAAGTTTACTAGCCCTTTCTACTTCTAGGCTTTCTGCTTCTTCTATCGCTTCTTTCCCCTCTATCGCTTCTCTCAGCCTTAACTATGGAAACATAGGGGATCTTTCCGTTAATTTTAGTTTGGGAAAGGGTTTCTATAACCATCTTCTCCTCACCCTTTGGAATCTCCACAGTAGAGGATCTTTCAGATATTTTTATCTTACCTATATCATCGCCTCTAATGCCCGTGCTATCAGCAATACCAGCAATTAGGTTCCCAGGTTTTATTCCGTGCTTTCTTCCAAGGCCTATAGAAATAGTGACAAAATTCCTTTTTCCACCCTCTCTTCTTCCAGCTTTTTTTACTGGTTCCAAGGACTTCATTGAATTTTCGCCCACTAGCTTTGATACTAGACCAAAAAGGAGCTCTTCACGGCTATAACCCAGGCTAAGTAGTTCACTAATTACATGCTGGCTCTTGTCAGCTGCACTTAGGAGGCCATCTTGAACCTCTTTTTCCACCAGCTTAACAGTTAAATCTGAAAGCTCTCTTTGGCTGGGAAGATCTCTTCTGGCAATATCCTGCTTAGTTAGTTTTTCCAGTCCCTTTAAGACAAACTCCTGCCTGGGACTATAAAAGGATATAGCTACTCCTGACTCCCCTGCTCTACCAGTCCTACCAATCCTATGAACATAGTACTCATTTTCCTGGGGCAGATCGTAGTTTATTACTAAATCCAGTCTATCAACATCAATTCCCCTAGCCGCAACATCGGTTGCTACAAGAAGGTTGAAGTCTTTATTTTTAAACTGGTTCATTATGCTGGTTCTTCTCTCCTGCCTAATGTCCCCATGGAGGGCCATGGCCTTATAGCCTTCCTTATTAAGATAGCTAGTCAGCTCATCAACCATCTTTTTTGTGTTACAAAAGACCAGGGTTGACTTAAAATCATAGAGTTCAAGCAGCTGAACCATAAGTTCCATCTTCTGCCTAGGCTGAACCTGGTAGGCAATCTGCTCAATTGATTCAACTGTAAGGGTCTTATTTTTAACCTTAACATGGGCAGGGTCATTTAGGATCTCTTCTGCCAGTTCCCTGATTTCCTTTGGCATGGTGGCAGAAAATAAAACCGTTTGCCTCTCTTCTGGAAGCTGGGAAAAGACATCTTTGATATCATCTAAAAAGCCCATGTTGAGCATCTCATCTGCTTCATCCAGGACTACTGTTGAACAATTATCCAGTCTTAGGGTTCTTCTTCTCAAATGGTCAAGGAGCCTACCTGGTGTTGCCACCACTATATCACTGCCCCTTTTAATATCCTGTATTTGTTTACTAATCTCCTGGCCGCCATATACGCTAACAACACGGATACCAGGAAGGTATTGTGAGTACTTTCTCATCTCACCAGCAACCTGCAGACAAAGCTCCCTGGTAGGACATAAAATTAGGGCTTTTGTCTTTCTATTATCTAGTGGTTCTAGCTGGTTAAGTAGTGGAAGGCCAAAGGCCGCTGTCTTTCCTGATCCGGTTTGAGACATCCCAATAATGTCCCTTTGATCTAGTAGTACTGGTATGGCCTGGCTCTGAATTTCTGATGGTTCATCGTAGCCCATCTCTGAAACTGCCCTAAGCAGTTCCTCTCTTAGGTTTAAATCTTTAAATTGCATGTATTTCCTTTCTTCTACCTGAGAGAGTATACCACTAATCCTAGCTAATTAATAGGAGAAAATTTAGCT
>LFTD01000025.1:3321-17643 GCA_001512625.1 Clostridiales bacterium DTU036
ACATGCCTCTCATAAACCCTCTTGGCGATTTTTAGGCCCTGCTCAGTTAGGCTAATAAAGCCAGCCTCATCCACAGCAATATAATCCTTCTCTCTTAATTGCTTCATCATAATACTTATAGTGGGCTTAGAATAGCCCATCTCATTTACTATATCAATGGAGCGAACCTCACCTTGTTTTTTAGTTAAAATCAAGATAGTTTCTAGGTAATTTTCTATGGTTTCTCCGACCTGCATCCCTACCTCCTAGTTGAGTACACTTGCCTATTATATATTCAATAAATATATTTAAAACAAACTATTGACAAAGAAGTTAGTCTGGACTAACATGAAGTTAGCTCAAGCTAACTTTTCCCTATTATAACATACTTGGAAAACTTAGTCCCAGGCAAAATAAACATAAACAAACTCTAGGGAGAAATAAGATGGATAAAAAATTAACTGACCTAAGAGAAGGAAATACTGGAAGAGTGGACAAGATTGTCGCTGGTAGAGGTGCTACCAAAAGGCTTTATGAGATGGGCTTTAACACTGGAGCTAGAATTAAGATTGTAAAAAATGATAATGGCCCTGTTATTGTAAGTCTTAATGGAAACAAGGTAGCCCTGGGCCGAGGCCTGGCTAGCAAAATTGTCCTAGGTGAATGAGATGAGAAACAAAAGAATAGCCCTGGTTGGAAATCCCAACAGCGGTAAGACTACTTTTTTTAATGGCCTAACAGGAGCCAACCAACATGTTGGAAACTGGCCTGGAGTAACCGTTGAAAAAAAAGAAGGAAAATTTACCCATGAGGGTAAGGAGTACGACGTTATTGACCTTCCCGGAATCTACTCTCTTGGCGCCTTTTCTGAAGATGAGGTTGTAGCCATGGAGTATATCCTCAGTGACGACGCCGATGTAATAATTAACATAATCGATGCCAGTAACATCGAAAGAAATCTATACCTAACCACCCAGCTCCTAGAGATGGGTAAAAAAATCATACTTGCCCTAAACATGGTGGATGAAGCCGAAAAAAGAAATATTAAATTTGATATTGACAAACTTTCTGAGCTTCTTAACGCCCCAGTAATTCCCACTGTGGCCCATAAAGGTAGGGGGCAGGACCAAATAATGGAGGCTGTCCTTGAAGTACTAGACCAGGACAAGGCCCATGATAACCCATTAATCTATTCAGGAGTAGTAGCCCACCATATAGACCATATGGAGGAAATCTTTAAAGACCAAGACCTAAACTACTCCCCCCGCTGGACTGCTATAAAAATTGTTGAGGGAGATCCAGCTGTAAGAAAAATGTTATCTGAGGCAAATTTAAGCCCCGAGGCCCAGCAAGCCATAGACGAATTCTATAAATACCATAGCTCTGACAATTTTGAACTGGAAATTGTAGACTCCCGCTACGCCTTTGCCAATAAGGTTGCAGAGCAAGGAGTAATAAGACCCGAAGTAGAAGTAGTAACAAGAAGTGATAAGATAGACAAAATCCTTACCAATAAATATATTGGTATACCTGCCTTTGCCCTTATTATGCTACTGGCCTTCCAAATAACCTTTGCCATAGGTGAAGAGCTCCTTGGTGGCTTTGCAGCAGATTTAATCGAAGGCCTTGGAGTTCTGGTTGAAAGTCTACTCATTTCTATAAGTGCACCCGACTGGCTGGTGGCCTTCGTTGTTGATGGAGCCATAAGCGGGGTTGGTGCTGTAGTTGAATTTGTTCCTCTTATTACCGTGCTCTACCTGCTCTTAGGATTACTAGAAGACTCTGGCTACATGGCTAGGGCCGCCTATGTATGGGATGACCTGATGAGAAGCTTTGGCCTCCAGGGTAAGGCCTTTATCTCCATGATAATAGGCTTTGGATGTAACGTTCCTGGAATTATGTCAGCCAGAACCCTAGATAGCAGAAAGGACAGGATGATTACAATGCTAATCAATCCCTTTATGTCCTGTGGAGCCAAGCTACCTATCTACTCAGTCTTTATAGCAGCCTTTTTCCCTGGTAAGGGAGGCCTGGTTCTTTTTGCCCTCTACGCCACAGGGATTATTGTAGCCCTAATTATGGCCAAGATCTTTAACAACACCCTATTTAAAGGAGAGCCCTCCTACTTTATTATGGAGCTCCCCCCTTATAGACTGCCAATTGCTAAAAATGTAATTAGAAATATGTGGAACAATGTATCTGGCTTTATTGTAAGAGCTGGTACTATCATCTTCTCTGTAGTTACCATCATGTGGTTTCTAGCAGTGGTTCCAGGTTCAGTAGAACCCTACAGCCAGTACACCCTATTAGGCAGAATTGGAACCTTCCTGACCCCACTATTTAGGCCAGCTGGCTTTGGAACTTGGCAGGAGTCCGTAGCTCTATTTGCGGGAATTCCAGCCAAGGAAGCTGTGGTTGGAACCCTAGGCATGCTCTATGCCGGTCTGTACATGGAAGAAGGAGTCCAACTAGTAAATGCCATCCAGCAACACTTTACCCAGTTGACCGCCATTTCATATATGGTAATGGTCCTGCTCTATACCCCCTGCGCTGCCGTTCTAGGCATAGTAGCTAAGGAGACCAAGTCCTTTAAATGGCCTGCCTTCCTAGCCATCTATACCTTTGCCCTAGGCTGGGTAGCAGCAGTAGTAATCTATCAGGTTGGAAGTCTACTTGGCTTCAGTTAGGAGATAGACATGCTAAAGGATATTCTTAAGATTATAAATGAAGAGGGCTACATCTCTAGACCCACCATAGCCAGAAGGCTCAACACCACAGAAGACATGGTGGATCAGGGAATTGAAAAACTTGTTCAAATGGGCTACCTAACCCAGGAGGAAACTGGCTTTAACTGCGCCACCACCTGTGGCAGCTGCCCCTCAGCTAAAAGCTGTGGCAAGGAGATAATCACCACCTTCAAGATATCCGACCGAGCACTGAAAATTAAGTAATCAAAGACTTAGGGTTCCAAAAGGAGCCCTATTTTTTATGTCCCTTTATAACAATACAGATACAATATCTAAATATGCAATTAAAACTAGCGGCTAAACTGGAATCAGATTCCATATCTGACTGAGGTTTTTATGTATGAGAATAAGCATTAAAAAGATGACTAGCATCTTTAAGCTGGTCTTAGCAGCGAGGCCTAGGCAGATGGGAAAACCACCCTCCCCTAACCCACTATAGAGATAGGGCTAAAAAGGAAATAGGCTTAATTATGAAGAAGCAGGAGGCCTCTACCCTATAGAAAATAAAGAAAACCACCAGCCCCAATCCTGCCATGGCTAAGAATTTATCCCTACTTGAGAGGGCTCAGGGCTTTGATCTAGATATAAAAACTATCCTCTGCCTTATAGATAAAAAGACCTACCTCAAGGAGGATATCCTAGCCTATCTCAAAGGATAAATCTAGAAAAAGCACTTGGAACTATTTGATGGAAGGTTCAACTAATAACCCTAAACCCACTGGTTTATTCATCTTTTTATGCAGCACAAAGCCCAGTCCTTTATAGGAACTGGGCCTTTATGTATTTGTGCATATTTTTTTAAAAAACATATAAAAATATCTATTTACCAGATATATCAAGCTCCCCTACATAAAGAGAAGGACTTCCAAAGAAGGGTCCCGATGGGTGGGAAAAACCAAGATCAGACCCTATCTCCCTGACCTCCATTAGCAGCTTAAAAAGATTTCCTGCCATGGTAATCTTTGAAACCGGTCTTACTATTTCTCCTTTTTCTACAAGAAGACCATTAGAGGAAAGAGAAAAATCCCCGGACACTGGATTAATCCCCGCATGGAGACCGTGAATCTCAGTAATCACTAGGCCCCTATCCATAGTCTTTATTAATTCCTCTAAACTCTTACTGCCTGGTTCTAGATAGATATTGGTAGCCTCCACACCAACTGAAGACTTATGGGAGGCTCTAAAGCCATTTCCTGTAGACTCAACACCATCCCTACTTGCTGTGGCATTATTGTATAAAAAGGTCTCTAAAGTTCCATCCTTTACCAGATACTTTCTTCTAGTTGGACTAGCCTCATCATCAAAGCTCCTGTAGACCTTGCCCCCCTCCATCAAAGGATCCTCAATTATATTTATGCCTTCCATGGCTATTTTAGTCCCTTGTTTTCCTTCAAGAAGGGAGAGTTTATTTTGAACCTGGCTAGCTAAAAAGATAGGCACAAAGCCAGCCAAAAGATCTGCTGCTACTTGGTTTCTAAGGATTACCTCCATCCTAGCTGGAGCTAGAGGACCTGCTCCCAGCATGGCCAGAGCATCTCCTGCAGCCTGGTCTATAAGATAATCTTTAAGAGATTCATCCAGGCTAGTTATTATCCTATGACCAAAACCTGTCTCCATGGAGCCAGCTTCTTCTGTGACGACCCCTAAACTTATAAGAGCTAGGCTTGAGCTACTAGCTAACTCAAGGCCCTTTGTGTTTCTTATTTCGACTTTTTCTATAAACTCTTTATAGGAGCAGTTTGATACAGTTTTAATCCTTGCATCTCTTTCATAGGTAAGTCTTTCCAAATCAAGAAGAAAGGTAATTTTCTCTTCCTCACTCAGCTCTAAAAGCCCATTCTTTTTCTGAGGCCTAGCATCTATTTTATGGGGATCAGAAATCTTCTCAAGCTCCTCCCTGGTGTTGGCCAGGGCGTAACCCTTTAAATTATTAAGCAGCTCCTCTATACTGGCTTCTTCAAGCTTTTCTGTATAGGAGTAGCCCATCTTGCCCTTATAAATACCTCTAACAGCTAGATTGTCTTCTGATGAGATGGCATATTTTTCCACCTCCTTCTGGAAGACATTTATTTCAAGAATTGTCCTACTAGTCATGTGGACTTCTATTTCTTCAACACCCTCAGCCTGGGCACTAATAAATATCTCTTCAATAAATTTCTCTCTCATTATTTTCTGCCTCCTACTGTCATGGACCTGACCCTGATGGTGGGCTGGCCCGCTCCAATAAAGAGGGCTCCAGAGCCTGCGTAGCAGTAGCCCTGGCCAATCTTAAGGTTATCAGCCACCATATCAACATCCCTTAGAATCTGGGCTCCATTGCCAATTAGGGTAGCCCCCTTAACTGGCTTTGTAATTTTACCATCTTCAATAAGATAGGCCTCTGAAAGGGAGAAATTAAAGTCTCCTGTGGCAGGATTAACTGAGCCCGCTGAGATGTTCTTGGCAAAAAGACCCCTCTCAGTGGAGCTAATTATCTCTTCTCTAGTGCTATCTCCATTATCTATATAGGTATTGGTCATTCTAGAAGTTGGGGCAAACCTGTAGTTTTGCCTCCTGCCAGAAGCTGTGGGCTCAAGCCCCATCCTTCTGGCATTTAACTTATCTATCATATAACTCTTAAGAATGCCGGCTTCTATAAGATAATTCTTCTGGGTCCTCATACCCTCATCATCAACTCCTAAAGAACCCCAGGAGTTTATGATGGAGCCATCGTCTACTAGGGTCACTAAATCCGATGCTACTTTTTCACCCAGCCTATTTGAAAAAACTGAGATCCCCTTGGCTACAGAGGAAGCCTCTAGACTATGGCCACAGGCTTCGTGGAACATAAGGCCTCCAAAGCCATTATCAACAACCACCGGCATGTTACCAGAAGGACAGTAGTCAGCCAGGGCCATAACCTTGGCATTTCTAGCAGCCTCCCTGGCATAGTCCTCTATAGAAATCTCATCATAGAATTCTAGACCTTTAAGAGCTCCGGGGCCTATATAGCCAGTCTCTATTACCTTACCATTTTGAGCAGCCACACTTATTAGCATCCTAGTCCTGATTCTTCTATCTTCAACAAAAACGCCCTCTGTATTTGCTATAAGGACATTTTGCTCCTGGTCTAGGTGGTTTACAGTGACCTGGCTAATCATGGGGTCAAAGGCCCTGGCGGCGCTAAAGGCCCTTCTAGTAAAGTCAATCTTTTTAGAAAAGTCCACAGTGGAGGGCAGGATAGAGGCTGGATGAAGGACCGGGCTAACTTCCTTATTAAGACTAAAGTCTAAATTAGCCTGCCCCTTAAGTGCCAAGGAAAGCTTTCTTGTAAGGTCTAAAAGAGTCTTTATGTCGGTCTTATTAGAATAGCCATAAACACTCCTAAGACCAGAAAAAATCCTAATACCTATCCCATAGTCCCTTCCACTCATACCCCGCTCAATTTTTCCATCCACAGTTGCAAGCTCTGTAGTGAAATTATCCTCAAGGAAAACCTCGGCGAAATCTCCGCCGAGGCTTAGGGCTTGATGAAAAATATCTTCAACTATACTTTTATTAATCATTTATACCTCTATTCATTATAGAGATGACAAGCCACAAAGTGCTCATCTTCAACCTCTCTATACTCTGGTATCTCCTTATGGCAGATATCCATGGCATAGGCGCACCTATTTACAAACCTACAACCTGCTGGAGGATTGATGGGAGAAGGAACCTCACCTGATAGTTTAATTCTTTCTCTACTGGCCTCCATATCAGGGTCAGCCACAGGAATGGCAGAAATTAGAGCCTGGGTATAGGGATGAAGAGGCCTGCCATAGAGCTTTTCATTTGAAGCAAGCTCCACCATAACTCCCAGGTACATAACACCAACCCTATCAGAAATATGCTTAACCATGGATAGGTCATGGGAGATAAAAAGAAAAGTCAGTCCCATTTCCCTTTGTAACTTTATAAGCAGGTTTACTATCTGTGCCTGAATAGATACATCCAGAGCTGAGATAGGCTCATCTGCCATGATAAACTCTGGCTCAACAGCCAGGGCTCTTGCTATACCAATCCTCTGCCTTTGACCCCCTGAAAGCTCATGGGGGAAGCGGGCAGCATGTTCAGCATTAAGGCCAACAGTCCTAAGAAGGTTATTTATCCTCTCATGGCGCTCCTCTTCAGAATAGTCAAAGTGGACGTCCATACCCTCTCCAATTATTTCCCCAATTGTCATCCTGGGGTCTAGGGAGGCGTAGGGGTCCTGGAAGATAACCTGGCAGTCCTTTTTAAACTTAAGGACCTCTTTACCACTGAGCTTGTGAACGTCATGACCCTTGTAGATTACCTGACCATCAGTGGCAGGATAGATACCAAGAATGGTTCTACCACAGGTGGTTTTACCACAGCCTGACTCACCTACAAGGCCCAGGGTCTCTCCCTTTTTAATCTCAAGATTGATACCATCTACAGCCTTCAGGGTCTTGTCCTTGCCAACTTGGAAGTATTTTTTTAGTTCCTTAATTTCAAATAAAGTATCCTTAGCCACGATTAGCACCTCCTGACAGGATGGGTCTTTCAACCCTAGGAGCCTCGGGATGCTGGAGCCAGCAGGCTACCTTATGGTTATCTGAAAGTATTGTAGTTTCTGGGGCCTGCTCTCTACATATCTCCATGGCATAATCACACCTAGAAGCAAAGGGGCAACCTACAAGGGGTAGGATAAGATCTGGTGGGGTTCCTCCTAGAGAATAGAGCTCTTCCTTACTCTCCTTATCAAGGCTGGGAATTGAGTTCAAAAGAGCCCAGGTATAGGGATGATGGGGCTTGTAGAAGATTTCTTCTTTAAGACCAGTCTCCACAATTTTACCTGCATACATTACCTGGATTCTATCAGCAAAGTTGGCAACAACTCCCAGGTCATGGGTCACTAGTATAATCGAGGTATCAAACTCTTCTTTAAGCTCAGAAAGAAGGTCTATAATCTGGGCTTGGATGGTAACATCCAGGGCAGTGGTAGGTTCATCAGCTAAAAGGACCTTTGGATTACAAGAAAGGGCAATGGCTATCATAACCCTCTGGCGCATACCACCTGAAAGCTCATGGGGATACTGCTTGATCCTCTCCTTGGCATTGGGCATGTTAACTAATTTAAGTAGTCTTATTGCCTCGGCCTCGGCCTCCTTCTTCTTCATCTTCTTGTGAATCTCTAGGGCCTCCATTATCTGGGCCCCTACAGTCATGGTAGGATTTAAAGAGGTCATAGGGTCCTGGAAAATCATAGAAACATCCTGGCCTCGATATGAAAGTAGCCTCTTCTTATCCATCTTAGTGACTTCTTCACCATCAAAGAGAATTTGAGACTCCTTTTTTATTTCAGCTGGAGGAGTTTTAAGAAGCCTTAGTATGGCCTTGGCAGTTACAGTCTTACCACAACCAGACTCCCCAACTATAGCCAAGGTCTCTTTTCTATCAAGTTCAAAGCTGACATCCCTAACAGCCTTTACCTCACCGGCATAGGTATGAAAGGATACGCTTAGATTTTTAATTTCTAATACTTTACTCATTTTCTTCTCCTATTGTCTCAGCTTTGGATCCAAGGCGTCCCTCAGGCCATCACCTAGTAGGGTAAAGGACAGCATGGTCAGGGCTATCATCAGCGCTGGAAAGAAAAGCTGGTAGGGATAGAAGATAAACTTCTGCTGAGCAGCCGAGGCCAAAGCTCCCCAGGAAGTTGCTGGGGGCTGGGGTCCAAGACCTAGGTAGGACAGGAAGGACTCAGCAAAGATGTAGCCAGGGATATCAAAGGTAATGGCAACAATAACTACAGACAAGGAGTTGGGAATTAGGTGCTTTCTAATTATCTTCCAAGGACTTACTCCTAGTGCCTGGGCTGCCATAATAAATTCCTGCTGCTTAAGCTGGAGCATCTGGCCTCTTACTAGCCTGGCCATACCGCACCAACCTGTTAGTGTCAGGGTTAGTATCAGGGTACCTATGCCCCTGGAATCAATAACAATGGAGATAATAATAACTACAATCAGGTAGGGAATAGAGGTGAGAACCTCTACTATCCTCATCATTATGTTATCAATCTTGCCTCCTTTATAGGCGGCAAAGGCCCCGTAAATTGAGCCAACTACGGTTGAAATAAAGGCACCAACAAGGCCGATGATCATAGATGATCTACCAGCTTGCCAGACTCTTGAAAAGATATCCCTTCCCAGTTCATCTGTACCAAACCAGTGGGTGGAATTGGGCTTACCATTGACCTTGGTAGGGTCCATAACTTCATATTTAAAACCATTTATATGAGGTCCAACAATGGTCATAACAAGTATCAAAAATAAAACTACAATGGCTACCATTGCTACCTTATTGGTCTTTAGCCTTCTCCAGGCATCCTGCCAGTAGCTAACTCTAGGCCTGGCCAGTTCATCTCCCATACTGGGATCTGGCCCAATGTGTTTGAATTTATCTTGAGTAATTACATTTTCCATGAGTCCTCCTAATTATCCCCAGAAACCCTGATTCTTGGGTCAACAACGCCATAGAGCAGGTCAACTACCAGCTGGGAAACTATAAATAGGGCAGCATAGAAGACTGTGGTACCAATAATCATAGTATAGTCCCTATCAGAAATAGAGCTTATATAGTAGGAGCCCAGTCCTGGAATAGAAAAAATCCTTTCTATAACAAAAGAACCTGTAAAAATACCAGCTATCTGGGGTCCAAGAATTGTTATAGCAGGTAGGATAGCATTTCTAAGAACGTGTTTTCTAACCACGTTAAAGGGGCTTACTCCCTTGGCTTGGGCAGTCAGAATATAGTCCTGGTTGATAACTTCTAGGACATTGGAGCGCATATACCTGGCATAGGTGGCTATAGAGCCAAAACACATGGCAATGGTAGGAATAATAGTGTGCTTAAACTTACCCCAGCCTGTGGTGGGAAGGAGCTTAAACTTTACAGATAGGGTGTATTGAAGGAGAGCAGCTATAATAAATAAAGGAACTGTAACCCCCAAAATAGCTATAAACATGACTAGGTAGTCGGGCCACCTGTTCCTATTAAGAGCAGCTATAACTCCTAAAACAATTCCTATTGTAATACCTACAGCTATAGCTTGAAGCCCCAGTCTTCCTGAAACTGTTGCATGCTTGGATATGGTGTCTGTAACCGTCCGGCCTGGATATCTAATGGATTCTCCCAGGTCCCCTTTGGTTATTAGGTTTTTCATAAAGATTCCATACTGAACATAGACAGGCTTATCAAGGCCATATTTTTCATAAAAGTTAATTCTTGTCTGTTCGGGTAGGGTCTTAGCCATGTAGGCCAGAGGATCTCCTGGGATACTGTGCATTAAAAAGAATGTTAGAGTTATTACAATCCAAAGAGTGAGCAGCATATAGGCTATTCTCTTTATTATGTATTTTTTCATCCTTGACTCCTCTTCTAAAAAATAGCAGTTTATAGAAGATTCTATAAACTGCTATCAAGCTTGAACCTTAGTTGGCTGGTTCTCTGAACCAGGTATAGGCGTTTTTATAGCCTTGCGTACTAAAGGGGTTGATTCCTAGATTATGAACATATTCATATCTGAAAATGTTGGATCTTGGGAATACAATAGGTGCTACAGCAGCATCTTCATAAAGCAAAATTCCTTCAGCTTCTCTGAAATACTCAAGACGCTTAGCAACATCCATCTCTTTTCCAGCAAGGTCGATTAGCTCATCATATCTCTCATTTACCCAACCAGTGCCAATAGCTCCTGCATCGGATCTAAAGAGGTTAAGCATGTTGGATGGGTCGTTGTAGTCAGCTCCCCAAGACATGTAACCAATTTGGAAGTCACCTTTGTTAACATTGCTATCAAATACAGGCCATTCCATTTGCTGAACCTGGAAGTCAACGCCTAGTTTAGTATTAAATACCTGTTGTAGATACTCACCATAGGTTCTAAACCATTGGTCAGTTCCACCTAGAGAAATTGTAACTGTTAACTTAGAAGGATCAGTATCCATTCCCAGTTCTTCAAGTCCTTTTTGAAGAAGCTCAACTGGGTCTTCTTCCTTAACTAGTTTTTCAACAGGACCATCAACAAGGCTTCTGTACTCATCATCACCAATGTTCATGGTTGGAGGAACCCAGCCATAGGCAGGTGTATGGATACCATCAAAGATAACATTGGCAAGCTCTTCTCTATCAACAGCAGCTGAGAAGGCCTTTCTAATGTTAGCATTGGAGAAAACTTCATCCTGGGTATTAAAGAACATAAAGAAGGTTGTTGGGTTAACTACTTCGTAGTGAACCATATCTTCATTAGCCATAAACTGCTCTCTCCACTCAGGTCTATTGGTGGCAGAACCATCAATTTCACCGTTGGTTAGAGAGTTTAGTCTAGCGTTCTCATCTTGGATAATCTTTAGGTTTACTGTTTCCATTAGAACTTCTTCAGCATTCCAGTAGCTTTCATTCTTTGTAAGAATTAGCTCGCTATTGTGAACCCATGTACTTAGAGTAAAGGGACCGTTGAATACAACTGTTTCAATCTCTGTACCAAACTTATCGCCTTGGGCCTCAACAATATCTTGCCTTTGAGGAAGCATGGTCCTATTATAGGTTAGTTGCTCAAAGTATGGAGTTGGGTTTTCTAGGGTAATCTCTAGAGTTTCGTCGTCAAGAGCCTTAACACCCAGTTCATCAACTGGTAGTTCTCCACTGTTAACCTTAGAAGCATTCTTGATGTCTCCTATGATCCAAGAATAGGGAGATGCAGTGTCAGGATCAAGAGATCTCTTAATACCATATTCATAGTCTTGAGCTCTTACTTTAACTCCATCAGACCAGGTATTATCTCTTATTTTGAAGGTCCAAACAGTTCCGTCTTCGTTGGCTTCCCAGCTTTCAGCACCAGCTGCAGCAATAGCAGTGTTGTTGTCGCTGTCCTCTTCTAGTCTTAGAAGGGGTTCCATAACATTTAGTAGAATTGTATTGGAGTAGTTGTCAGCACCCTTTGAAGGGTCTAGGGTGGATGGCTCAGCATCTAGTACAAAGGTTAGATACTGCTCCTCGTCAAGGCCAAAGGTAGCAGAACTAGTTCCATCTACTTCTTCGCCTTCTTGTTTTTCGCCTTCTTCTTTTTCTTCATTTCCATTTGTAGCTGGTTCATCGGTATTTGGAGTATCATCACTTCCACAACCAACAGCTAAAATAGAAACTAACATCACTACTAATAGTAGTGCAAGATACTTTTTGCTTCTCATTTAAAAAGCCTCCTTTTTTATATCTCAACAGGATACATTATAAATGAATGATTTTCTTATATCAAGTTCTTATCATTTTTAAAAGAATCAAGAGCACTTCTTGTCTTACATTATTCTTTTATTTAGCTTTAACCTTAGATATAAAGAATAAAAACATCAAAAAAAGGGTAGTACTTGCCACCCTTTAATTTCTACCTAGTCTACTAGTTCGATAACCCCTGTTACTTCACTATCCTCATTAACAAAGGTTTCCTGAGCGCTTTCAGAAGTGAAATAAACATTTCCTTCCACCTTCATGCCTTGTAATAGGAAATTATCAGCATCAACATAGATATCGCCAATAAAGGTTCCGTTTAGCATTCTAGCTGGAGAGCTTTTAATTGTAAGTTTAGGTGCACTTAGTGTATAGGAAGTGATATTCTTGTCGGCATCAGTTGAGTAAAGGCCAATCTTTCTATCTGGCTTGCCATTACTTTCAAAGCCATCTCCTTCAAGAACAAGTTCCTCTTCAAAGCTTAGATCAGTAAGAAGGGCAGTAATCCAGTTACCATCCTTAGAAATGGACTTAAGAAAATCTTCATTATTATCTACAATTGATGCACTGGTAACAGCATCAGCTTCTTCCTCTTCCTCAGGTTCTTTATTATCTTCAACTTTTTCAGTTTCTTCTGGGATTACCTCTTCAGTTTTTGGAGCGTCCTTACTACCACAGCCAACAACTAAAAGCGAAACCAGCATTATTACTAATAGTAGGATAAGATGTTTTTTGCTTCTCATATAAAAGCCTCCTTTTTTTTCTTAACCTCTTTAGTATAAATCAATTTCAGTATTTTATCAAACAATTGACATTTTTGCTAATATTTGGCTTTATTATTTATAAAGGATTCCTTTTTTGACTTGTTTTATACCTAGTCGCCTTTAAAAAGGTCTTTTTTTATTTTGCTCATATTTTTTTTATTAATCAATATACCCTATATGACTCAAAAAAAGGGCACCCTTTGATGCCCTTAACCCTACTTGAGTAAATTTTCAATTGTGTCTCTGACAAGACCCGGTGCCACATTGTAGGAGTAGTCTATTTCTACTCTTTCTGTAAACTTATGGGCATCCTTGCCAAAGGGCCCGATATTTACAACAGGAAGATTTAGTCTTTTCATCTCCTCTAATGGCAGCTTATATCTTGTGCCAAAACCTGGCATGTTAGACTTAAGGCTTTCAACAGCCCCCTCTTCTCTAGGAGCAGCTGCGTAGCTTAGGTCAGATATATAAGGATAGAACTTTCTGATCCTAATCTTATAGTCACTCTTACAATTCTCCTGAGACTTGGCAACGGCATTTAGAAGAGCCTTTTCTTTATCAGTATCCCCTTTAACGTAGATATGGGGGTAATAGGGTGGTGAGTAGTAGGCAATAACCACTGGGTCTTTATCTGACCACATACTATGGACATGTTCTACCATCTTAAGAGCATGCTCCCTTTCATCAAGCTCACCAGCTTCTAAAAGTCTCTTCTCTAACTCTTCAAGACTTCTATCTAGCTCTTGACCCCTCTCTTTTTTCACCTCTTCGTAGAGCTCACTATAGGAAAGGACTGTCTCCTTCCAGGGTAATTCATAGTGATTAAAACCTGAGCGCTGGGAGTAAACTGCAAATTCTTCTTTAAGGCTGTCAATTGTCTTTTTAAAGGCTCTTAAGGCACCCTCCTTAACCTTTACCATCATCTCATCTGGAGTTAGTGAGTGGGTTGAAAAATTAAAGTAAAGGTAGGCAGTCTTAGCTGTCTGCACAGAATACTCAGGCTTAAGATCCTGCTGGCGAAGGGAGACTGGAGGAACGGTTACCTCTCCTTCCGCCTCATCAGCATAGGCCATGGCCAGATTCATTTCTTCCATAATAGCAGAAGAAATCTGGTTGGGGTCTAGGCCTATATAGGGGTCCCCTCCATGGGTTTCGCTACCCACAACATAGAAGCTAGGCATGAGCTTACCCACAGTACCCACATAAATATATCTAGTTTCATCCCCTTCAAAGCGGGGGGCTGAGTAGTCAGTATCAATAACAGCCTGATAATCAAAGCCCTCCTTGTCCATAAGCTCTACCAGCCTAGGGACAACACTTAACATACCTGCTGAGCCAGACTCCTCATCACAAACTGCAGCAAAGACTAGGTTGCCTTCTAAGTTATCAAGATCTAGGGATATCTCCTCCATTACATGCATAAGTGTGGACACGCCTGTCTTCATATCAAATATGCCCCGGCCAAAGAGATACTTTCCGCTCTCTAGATCCTTTCTAGCATCTGCTGGAATAGTCACTCCAGCCAGTTTTTCTGGCAGTAGTTCTGGCTTTGTAGCAAAGGCTTC
>LFTD01000025.1:17681-17981 GCA_001512625.1 Clostridiales bacterium DTU036
TAAGTATGGCCATTACAGATTTTCTTTTTAGGGGATCCTCTAAAGCCTCCACATAGAAAAGATCTTCTGGATGCTCTTTATAGTAATCCATCTCCTGGAAGCCCTCCATAACTTTTTTTGAAGCAGCTAGCTCATTTGATGTGCCGACTATACTACCAACCCTGGTCAGCTCCACAGCAAAATCACGAATTCTTTCGCTCAAATTCATTTACACTCACCTGCCTTTCTAAGACTACTCATTATTTTCAAAGAAGCTCTTTTAAACTTCACCACTTAGTAAAATCAATCCTATCATACCTT
>LFTD01000025.1:18024-41347 GCA_001512625.1 Clostridiales bacterium DTU036
CTACGGCTTCTTTCTTTTTCTTTTCCTTGTTGCTTTCCCAAGCATGAAGGACTAGAGCCAGACCAATTACACCGTAGGCCACAAATACCCTAAAGTATTCTCCTATCTGAGCATCCCCTACCAGCTGCTGACCAGCTACAGGAGATATGATAAAGAGGGTGTGGAAGAGTATGGTACCAAGAAGGGCCTGTTGCCAGGTCGCCTTGTTAACTGTGGCGCCTCCAATAAGTAGAGATGCAACAGAGAAAAGTCCAACATTCTCATGGTTGGAGTAGGTATTGATATTTCCCATATTCTGTAGGAAAACAACCTGTCCCCAAGCTGCAAGTACTGTTGAGAAAATTACCGCAATAATCCTAGTTTTATTAACATTAATACCTGCTACTCTTGCTACTCCCATATCCTGGCCTACAGCCCTCATATCCTGGCCAAGCTTGGTCTTGAGGAGGTAGTACATGATTACTGCTATAGCAATAGTGAATAGATAGGTCATAATGGGCAGCCTTGTGTTTAAGAGCTTACCAAATACAGCGCTGTCTAAGGCCTTACGAACACTGACTAGGTCTATTGTGTTTTTTAGGCCCTGGCCTGATGGCATAAGGATTGACTTATTTTTAATTGGAATAATTGTTCCAACAAAAACTATAAAGATCAACTGATAAATACCATTGGCAAAAAATCCTAGGATCATAGATGTAATCATCTCTTTACCCTTGGCTTTATTTAAGACTAGGCCTACTAAATAGCCTAGAATTATAGCTATAGGTGTGGCTACTAGCATGGCCACGAAAATACCTGACAGGTCTGCCATCTTCTTACTTACAATAAAGAAGAGTCCTGCCTGGCCAGCCATGGCTCCAAGAACGATCCCAAAGTTTAACCCTAAACCTGTAATAACAGGAATTATTAGGGATAGAACCAGTACCATATTTCTTGAAACTCTAAAAAGGACCTCTTCCAGGACAAAGCTGAACTTAAGTCCTGAAACCATGAATCCTGCTATACATATAACTGCAAATACTGCTGGTACAATCATGCTTCCTCTCCTCCCCTGGTCAGAGCGTATAGGATTATGCCATTAGATACTATAACCCTTACTATCTCTGCCATGTCTCCTCCTGATACAACATTAATAACTGGCAGGGCTACAACCAGGAGACCCTGGAAAAGAAAAGTTCCAATAATAACATGTATTATCCTGGCATCCTTGAGGGTGGCCCCCCCTATCAAAATAGAAGCAGCAGCCGGCATACTCATATATAGAGGGGCTCTATATAGCTGTAGGAAGCCAAAGCCCTGGGCATAGGTAATAATTCCAGCAGCAGCCAAGATTGTTGAAATCATAGTTCCAAGTATTCTATATCTATTTACATTGACTCCATTGGAGGTAGCAAATAGTTCGGAAGCTCCAGCTGCTGACATTGCAGAACCTGCCTTGGATCTATTAAAGGCCCAAACAATAGCAGCCCAAAGAGCAAAATACACAATCATGCCCGTTGGAAAAACAAAGGAACTTGCTCCTGTTGCGCCCTTGGGAAAGGCCCAAAGATTATTAAGGAATTCTCCAAAGCTATTTTCCATGGAGATGGTAACCCTAAGTCCCTTACCCCCCATAGGCCAAATAAGCTCCCTATTAGTCAGTGGTAGAATAATCCAAACAATACACATAAAAGATACTATAGAAAGTCCGATATAGTTACTGACTGTCATTTCATCGCCCTTGACTCTATTAAGCATATGGCCATAGAGATAACCAGCAATGGCAGCTAGAGGAAGTGCAATGGCATTGGCCACTAAAAATCCTGTGGCGCCTTGGAAACCAAACTCAAAGCTGAGAATAGCTCCTAAAAGACCAAGTACAATACCTAAAGCAAGGTTAAAGTTAATACCTATACCAGCTCTAATTCCAGGCACCATGGCCAGGACCAAAATGGCATTCATACCAAATCTTACAAAAATACTTGACCAAAGGCCTGCAAGGGGAATATTAAGTACTACAGCCCCTATTAACAAAGCTATAAAGAAGACCGTGATTATGAGTCTTGGAAAACCTATTTTTTGATACAGGGTTTTAAGCGTCATTTAGTACCTCCTCATAATCATCTCCTGCCATGGCAAGTCCAAGAACCTCATCCTTCTCATCGGGGTTAAAAATGCCTTGAAGCTTACCATCAGAAATAATTGCAATTCTATCTGAAACCTGTCTAAGCTCTGCCAGTTCAGAAGAGGTCATTACAACTGTCATCCCCTCTTCCCTACTAAGATGTACTAGAGTATCTAACACCAGTTTCTTAGCTCCAATATCAATCCCTCTAGTAGGCTCACTGATAAGCAAAATATCAGGTTCAAAGGTTAGGGCCCTGGCGATACAGACCTTCTGCTGATTACCACCACTGAGTCTCCTTGTATGCTGCTTGCTTGAAGTGCAACGGATATCTAGTTCCTCAATCATCTTTACAGCATTTTCTGTAATTCCCTTCTTATCTAAAAATCTACCAACTAGGATTTTCTTAAGGAACTTATCCTTAATCTCCTGAGCAGCAAAGGCAATATTGTTTTCTATAGAGTCATCAAGTAGAAGCCCCATACCCTTTCTATCCTCAGAGAGGAAGGTAACATTATTATCAAGCATCTCTCTTGGAGAATTGAGTTTCATCTCCTGACCTGATTTAATAACTTTACCTGTAGTTGGGTAGAGACCCATAATTCCATTTGATATTCCAATTTTACCCTGGCCTGCCAGACCACCTATACCAAAGATCTCACCCTTTTTGATTTCAAGACTCACACCCTTGACTTCTTCACCGGGCATTTTTACATGCATATCTATTAGCTCTAAATGAACAGGGGCATCGGATAAATCTCTTCGCTCCTCTGTAGATAACTCAACACTACGTCCTACCATGGCTCTGGCCATCTCAACAAGGGATATATTTTCAATTTTTTCTGCCAGTACCATCTCACCGTCCCTAAGAACTGTTATTCCATGGGATACGGACTTAATCTCATCCAGTCTGTGGGTTATAAACAAAATTGCTATACCCATTTCTGAAAGGGACTGAATAACCTCTAAAAACTTCTCTGCTTCACTCTCTGCAAGAACAGCTGTGGGCTCATCCAAAATAAGAAGCTGTAAATTTCTTTTATCAATTTCTCTGGCTATCTCAACAAACTGCATATAGCCAACGGGTAGGCCTTGGATTTTCACAAATTCATCAATGTTCATATGTAGCTTCTCTAAAGCTATCTTAGTATCCTCAGCCATAGTTTCTCTATCTAATCTATTTAGCTTTTTACCAAAAACCTTTCCTAGGATAGTTTCCTTGGTATTCTCACGATTTAATTTAACGTTTTCAGTAATAGTAAAACCTGGAATAAGCATAAATTCCTGGTGAACCATTCCTATTCCTGCTGCCATAGCATCCATAGGAGACTTGGGGGTAAAGGGTTCCCCGTTAATGAACATCTGTCCTTCATGGCCACCCGTATTATGGATTACTGGCATACCAAAAAGAATATTCATCAGGGTAGATTTACCAGCACCATTTTCTCCAATAAGTCCATGGATTTCTCCTGGCTCTATGGTTAAGTTCACATTTTTAAGTACTTGATTCCCAGAATATGATTTTGAAATGTCTTTCATTTCAAGTAGGGCCATAGGTTCCTCCTGTTTTAAAGTAAAAAAGAGGGGTCGTTTTCACGACCCCTACTCTTTAAGGTCTAGAATACTTGACTACCTAGTACAAAGAACAGGACATTTTCTAAAACATCACCATCAGCATTTGTATAAGGTTCTACCTTAATCTTATCTTGTTCAATACCAACTGTTTCTTTAAGAATTCTTTCAGCAGCAGCTGGGTCTACACGGTCAATTTTGCCTTCAACATATTCAATAGCATAGTTAACGCCAGTGTAGATCATGTTAGCATTGGCTGAACCTACCCAAGTAGCAAAACGTCCGGAAACGCCTTTTTCTTCAATAGCTTTCTTGATTTCATTACTTAGATACTCATCATCCCCAGCCTTATCTTCAGGAATTTCAATTCCTAGAGCGCCTGGATAGGCGTGGTAGGGTGATGGGCAGCACTGCTCAGGATAAATAGCCTTTGTTTCAACAGCACCCTTAATTAGAGGCTCTTGCATGGAGCAGTTAGTACTAAAGAAAGCAGTGTCAACGCCGTATTTTTCAACTTGACGTGGAACGTCTTCAATGATGAATTGTTGAGCGCCAGTTACACCAGCATCGGATGTTGGGTCTGGAGCGTCAACTTCTACAAAGTCGATTCCAAGTTCTTCAGCTTTTGCCTTCATGATATCACGACGGGCAGCTAGAAGTTGCATCTGCATATGTCTTGGGAATGAGTAGTGTACAAATGTTTTTGCACCCATGTCATAGGCTTGTTGCATTATTGAATTTCCACGCTCATACTGGTTAACGTCTAGAAAAATATCAGCACGCTCAGCAACAGTATCAACGTCCTCGTGAGGAGCACCAGCGATAAAGATGATGTCTTCGCGAGTTTCTTTAACAGCATCAATAGCTGCAACTGTTCCTGGAACAGCCTGACAAATAACAATAGCCTTCATATCAGGATCTGCAGCCAGTCCTTTGATTTGAGCAATTGTGGTTTCAGTTTCTTTAGTGAAATCATCGGGATAAGTAACGTGTTTTACCATATCGCCATACTTAGCAACCATGTTTCTAGCTGCTTCAAACTCTTCTTCACCTTGTGATACGGTTCCTGTAACGATACCAATCTTGTAGTCACCTGCTTCTTCACCTGGTTCTTCAGCTTCTTCTTTTGGCTCTTCGCTTGGGGATTCTGCTGGAGCTTCAGCTTCTTCTTTTGGCTCTTCTGCTGGGGGGGTTGAACTATTGCCACAACCAACCACCGCTAGGGCTAGTAGAAGAACTAATAACAAAGAAATTAACTTCTTACTCATTTACTTCCTCCTTTTATTATCTAAGGGTCAAGCCCATAGATTTTCGTAACATACTAATAACTCCTAAAAATTTAAGAGTTATTGTATTTATTGTAAAGTTTTTTGAATAAATTGTCAAGTAATTCCCGCAGCTAAGGGGACTCTACCTGGTATTTATAACATTTTAGGGATAATTAGCACCCGACCTTTCTAAAGACAAGGTAAATCCAGGCTAGGTTGAAAAACTCTATATTTAAATAGGTCCTTCGCTCTAATAAGCCAAAACCAATTGCCCAAGAGACCATCTTCCTATATACTAGGCCTTAATAAATTATTCATAATTTTCATAACCACATAAGGAGGAGGAAGAATGAAACATCCACATATTTCTAAAAGATACTGGAACTCACAAACCACAGCCATGGGAGCCAGTGGTGACCTACTTGAGCTCTATCCAAACCTTATTAATTTTAGCCTGGGAGACCCAGATCTAACCACTGATAGTAGAATTATTGAAGCTGCTTTTAAAGACGCCCTGGACGGCTACACCCACTACACCAATTTTTATGGCATGGTAGAGCTTAGAGAAGCTTTAGTGGACTACTATAAAGAAGAGTATGACTATAAGCTAGCTATCGATGAAATTATGATTACTACATCTGGCTGCCACGCCATGTGGTTAGTACTAGAAGCCATCCTAGATGATGGAGATGAAGTAATAATCCCCTCCCCCCACTTCACCCCCTATCCCTCCCAGGTAAAACTGGCCAGAGGAATTCCAGTATTTCTAGACTTATTGGAGGATGAGGACTATCAAATTGATGGTGATAGGCTTGAGGCTCTTATTACAAATAGAACTAAAGCAATAATTCTCAACAGCCCCTGTAATCCAACTGGAGCTAGCCTTACTAGAAAGACCATGGAAGAAATTGCCAAAATTGTAGAAAAACATGACCTAGTAGTTATAGCCGATGATATCTATACCAAGTTTAGCTTTACTGAACCCTTTATTCCCTTTACAACTTTAGAGGGTATGAGGGAGAGAACTATTACCATAGGAAGCTTTTCTAAAGACTACGCCATGACAGGTTGGAGAATAGGCTATATCCTTTCCCATCCCCAAATGATAAATGTAATCAAGGACATCAATGAGAATAATGTCTTTACTGCTCCCTCTATCTCACAAAGAGCTGCCCTCCACGGCCTAAGACTAAGAGATGAAATCCAGCCACCTATGATAGAAGAATATAAAAACAGGGTCTTTTGTGCCTATGGGAGACTAAAAGAACTTAAGAATGTCTCCATCCTGCCCCCAAAGGGAACCTTCTACCTCTTCCCCAACATCAAGGCTACGGGACTAAGCTCCCAGGAAGTAGCAGATAGGCTCCTAAAAGAGGCCCAGGTCCTGGTCATTCCAGGTCACGCCTTTGGTGAAATAGGAGAGGGTTATATAAGACTGGCAGTTACAGTTGGAGAAGACATTATCAATGAGGCCTTTGATAGAATTGCAAAGATGGATATCTTTAAATAGAGGTAGAAATGACAAGTAGAGTAATCTTCGGTGGGGTACCAGGCATGGTCCCCGCAGACATCAAAAAAATGCAGCAGTATATATTGGAAGAATCTCCTGAAGCAGACTTTCATTTTTATGGAGAGAATGTCCTTTCTAGAGAGGAACTTTTAGAAGTCGCTAGAGGTGCCAGTGTCCTTGTTAGCTGGGACCAGCCCATGGATGAGGACCTCTATGAAGCCCTAGATCTCAAGGCCTACTGCGCCGCCAGCATCGGCTTTGATGCAGCAAACATTAAGGCGGCCAGTAAAAATGGTGTCTATGTTGCCAATGCCCCAGACTACTGCACCAATGAAGTAGCCAGCCACGCCCTGGCCTTTATCCTGGCCCTCTACAGAAGATTCTATTCTGCAGTAGACTATGTAAAGGCAGGCCACTGGGACCTTTCCCCCATGGAGGCCACCAAGAGATTTGAGAACTCCACGGTGGGTATTGTAACTTTCCTTACCGGACTGATGCTAAACTTCTAATAATCAAAAAAAGAGCTTCCAGGTTAATACCTAGAGGCTCTTTTTACTGCTTGAATCTTTTTAATTCTTAATAAGCTTATAGCTCCCTATAACTGCCAGTTTCATATTTTTGTTCTCGCCTTCAAGAATAAAGGTTCCCTCTAGCTTATCTAGAAGGTTACCATTTAACCTAAGATATAGATAATCATCAAGATCCGGAATATAAAAGGATCTGTTGGCAGCTAGGATACCATCTTCTTTTTTAATCCTATCCTCAGAAGTAGATATAATAGAAGTAATTTGATATTGGCTAAAGGCCCTGCCCAGATCTAGCTCCCAACTGCCATCCTCTTCCAGGATAAAGTCCACTGGAAATCCATCCTTTAGACTATCTTCTAACTCACTTTTTGCTAGGGCGACGGGAATTTTTGCTAGAAAGGTCCTAGCCACCAGTTCTATTGAAGAAAGTTCAATTCTTCCAGAATAAACCCCTTCAAAATCCTCAAGAACCTCAGTTTCAACCTGGCTGGTTTGACTTTCAGCTTTGCCTTCTTCTATTATATTATGACCCGGCTCATATAAACTTGGGCCTTCTATTTTCTTTGTTGGCCAAATAATAATTACAAAGGCAATAATTATTAGAGCAACTAAGGCCAGGGCCTTTTTGTTTATTTCCACATCTCTTCCTTTCTAAGGTGCCAGTACTCTTAATTCTATATAGTAGTGGTTGTTACTATAAGAATAGTCATAAATTATCAGCTTTAATCCTAGGGCTTCAAAGACCTTGGGAGGACTTTCTACATATTTTTTCTGATCGAAGTCTTCCTTGGCTATACTATACATATCTATTGTCTCTTCTTCACTTCCTCTAACAACCAGAATCTTACGACCTTCATCCACCATGGATATCTCTATATCCCTATCAGAAAAATCTTCCTCATCTTCCAGTTGAAAATAGAGGTCATAAAGATAATTATAATCAGATATATCCTCAATTCTACCCGACTCTCTAAAGGAATAGAAGCTAACATAGTCATTATCCTGGGGCTCTGCTGGACCAGGAGACAGGCTAAACTCCGCCAAGATTGATGGACTCTTAGTGGCCATCTCATCAAAGCCATACCTATCATATAGACTATAACCTAAAGGAGGAAGAAAAAGGAGCAGACTTAAAAATACAGCCAACCATCTAAAGTCCCCCAACCTTTTCTTATCCTTAAGCAGGACCAGGCCATATACAATAAAGGCTAGACTTGCTAAGAGGTCATGATAGAGCCCTCTACTAGTATAGCTTACTTGAACCCTGGAAAAGATATCAGCCTTTACCAGGATATGAAGTAGGCTTAGAGCCATAAAAAATACCAGTATAATACTCTTTTCCTTGGAATCTTCCTCCCCCCAAAAGGATAGAAGATAGGCAAAGAAGAAAAGCCCCATAAAAAGATAAAACACACCAGAGTAGTAGACTTCAATAAAGCCAAGAAGAATCTGCAGATGGTAAACCAGGGCTAGGGCCCCTAGGATTAGGCTAAGCTTGGGCAAAATCTTCTTGAAAAGAGGCTGAAAGAAACCTCCCATGGCCACCTTCTGTCTTTTAGAAAAGAGGACAAAAAGGCCCAGCATAGAAGCCAAACTGTTGGCCATTCTAAATATTAGCCCGTCATAGGGTAGGTTTAAAAAGAAAATTTGGTCAATAAGAAAACTTATAAGATAGATGGCCACATAGAGGATGGTAAAATAAACCAGGGCCAGGGCCAGCCTAAAGGCCTGGAAGTAAAACTCCTCTAGAAAGTTCTCCTTTTTTAAGGTGAAGCTTATAAGTCCTACTGTTATCCATAGAACTGCTAGGGAATAGATAGACTCTCTTAAAAACTCAAATTCAGTACTAATACCAAGACCAAATAGGCCTAGTAGGGCTAGAGCGCCTATTAAAAGAATTGTTTTTTTATTACTAGTGTTATAGGCCTGAAAAATAAAGCCTAGTAAAAGTAGGTTTAAAAGTAGGGCACCAGGAATGTAACTATAGACTAGCTGGTTGAGACCCAAAAGTAGGATAAGGATGGATAAGAAGAGGTTATCCTCCATCTGGCTTTTAATTAGCTCGTATAGATTGATTCGTTTTTTCATAGAAACCTCCTTGTCCCTTTATACCCATAAAAAAAAAGGACCTCTCAGGTCCTCAAATATTCTTTTATTAGCCTCTGCATAAAGTCACTTCTATAGATAAGTACACTTATAAGTCCCAGTACCAGTTCCGAAGTCATTATTTGCAGAGTTATTACTATAAAACTCAGCTTAACCTGAGAAACCATTACTATTTCCCCACCAATTATAAAGGCAAATAGAGCGGGAAAAAGGGCTGCTAACCAGTCTTTTTTAACATATGTCATGGCTTTAAGGCTTAAATAGGTATGCAGGCTACCCACAACAACATCCACAAGGCCAAAGGGGCTAAAAAAATTACTAAGTGCAACCCCCAAGGTAATTGGAAGAATAAAGCCCGGATTGTAAAAGGCTAGGAGGTTTAAAAGCTCAGCTAGCCTAAACTGCAGGGGCCCAAAACTAAATTCAGCAAATCCCAGGCTCAGCACTAAATAGAGGGCTGTTACCAGGCTATAGAGGGTAAGTTTTCTACTTTTCATTCATTTTCCTTTTTTAGCATTTCTTTATTAAGCCTAGCCAGCTCCTTTTGAAGGGTCCCTAGTACCCTTCTCTTATCAAGAACCCAGTCAGGGGCTAGTAGCTGGCCTCTAGGTGGATCCCCAGTGAGCCTGTGAATAACCACCTTATCCCCAAAGAGCTGGGCTACCCTGCTGGCCCTCCTAATATAGTCATCAAATTCCAGGGGGATGTAGTTCCCCTTTTTATAAAGCTCAGCTAGGCCAGTCCCTTCCTGCACATAGAGACTGTGAATCTTAACCCCCCAGCTAGCTTCATCAAGAATAGCCCTGGCTGTAGCCAGCTCATCTTCAAGACTAGAACCTGGTAGGCCAATTATCATATGGCTGACTACCCTTATATTTCTTTTTCTCAGATTTTTCATGGCTATCCTGTAATCCTGCTCAGTATAGCCAAGGTTAACTGCCTCCATCACAGAGGGATTTATATTCTGAAAGCCCAGCTCTATCCACAGGAAGGTTCTCTCATTTAGCTCCTCTAGAAGCTCCAGAACTCCTTCGCCCAAACAGTCCACCCTGGTTGCTATGGCCAGGGCCAGAACCTCCTTATCATCTAAGGCCTCATAGTAGACCCTTCTAAGGTAGTCTAGTGGAGCAAAGGTTCCAGAGAAGTTTTGAAAATAGGCAATAAAGCCCTCTCCCTTGTGGGCTAGCCTTTTCTTTTGAAGGGCTAGCTGGTCCTTTATACTTCCAGGTGAGGTAAAATCACCAGAGCCCTTCTGCGAGCAGTAGAGGCAGCCTCCACTTTCTAAATGGGGACAGCTAAAACCCCCATCTAAAGGGAGCTTAACCAGGCGAAAGCCAAATTCTTTTTTTAGCTCTGCTGCCAGGCCCCTCATTGATTAAGAAGGCCCAGTTTTTCAAAGATGTAAAAGGTCAGGCTGACTAGGACTGCCACCACAGAGGCCAGCACCATACCAGAAAGCTGGATGGAACCCATGCTTATGGATAGGCCACTTAGGCCTGTGGTGAAGACCACGGAGGTTAGAATAAGGTTTCTACTTTGTGAGTAGTCCACCTTGGCATCAACCAGCAGTCTAATTCCTGAAGCACCTATCATACCATAGAGTAAGAAGGTGACTCCTCCAATTACATTGCCGGGTATGGTGGAGATCAGGGCAGCTAGAGGCCCTAGGAAGGCCATTATAATAGAGATAATTGCAGCACCCCCAATTACTTGAACTGAGTAGATGCCAGTAACTGCCATAACCCCAATATTTTCACCATAGGTGGTTGTGGGAACTCCTCCTACCAGGCCAGATAGCATGGTTGAAAAGTTATCAGCAAAGATTGACCTATGAAGGCCAGGATCCTTTAAAAGATCCCTTCCAACAATATTTGAAGTTACTACCTGGTGGGAGATATGCTCACTGGTTATAACTAGAAGTACAGGTAGCATGGTAATAATAGCTCCCATATCAAACTGGGGCAACTGGAAGTGGGGGATTGTAAAAAGCCCTGCTTCAAGAACTGGACTAAAGTCCACCATGTTAAAGAATATTGCCGAGATATAGCCTGCTACAATGGCAATAAGTATAGGTATGGTAGAGAAGAAACCTCTAAATAAAACAGTACCAAAGACTGCTGTTAAAAGAGTTATTAAAAATACTGCCACATCCGCAAAGCCTGCCCCTTCTACCATAATGTTGGCGCCAATAGCTCCCCCCTGAACTGTTAGAGAGGTCAGTTCAAAACCTATAAGGGCCACTACAGCACCCATGGCTGCTGGAGGAAGAACTATATCTATCCAGTCTGTTCCATATTTATAGATTATCCAGGCCAGAATACAACCAAGAAAGCCTGTAACAACAAAAGCCCCTTGGGCATAGGAGAAACCAAGGGTAGCAATAATAAGTCCCGCTGGACCAAGAAAGGCAAAGGATGAACCTAGATAGGCTGGCGCCTTGCCCTTTGTTACTACTATAAATAACAAGGTCCCGATACCATTCATTAGAAGCACAATACCAGGATCAATCTGGAAGATAATTGGCACTAGTACCGAGGCTCCAAACATGGCAAAGGTATGCTGCAGACTTAGGGGAAGAAGGAGGGCTACAGGCACCCTATCTTCAATATCATATTTTTGTTTTTTCATTTAAACCTCCCTTTTGTTCCTAGTATACAGGAGATAAAAAACCTACTCAAGACCTAGTCCTGAGGAAATTTTTTATAGCTCTTCTTAAAATTTTCCAGGTGACGATTGACCTTATCCACATAGTTTCTAGTTTCTTCAAAAGGGATGTAGGTCAGCCTGCCATTAGATGAATAGTCCTCATCCTCTAACCAAGCTCGAACCTGGCCTGGGCCTGCATTATAAGCGGCATAGACCAGGTCCCAGTCTCCAAACTCATCATAGAGCATTTTAAGATAGTAGGTTCCATAATCAAGACTAACAAGAGGCTCATAGAGCTCATCAATATCCAGCTCAAGGCCTCTTAGCTCTGCAAGAAAAAGGCCTGTATCTGGCATAACCTGCATAAGGCCCCTAGCACCCACAGAACTTGATGCACTAGAAACCCAGCTACTCTCAGTTCTAGCCACCGCAGCTATGATAAAAGGGTCTATATTGTATTCCTTGGCCTTTTGGCTTATTTCTTTGCTATAATAAATAGGTTCTATTACCTCTCTTGGTAAAAACTCACATATGACAAATACTAAGAGGAGGACAATAATAAGAACCGAAGTGATTTTTTTCATCTTATCTCCTATTTTTTCTATCTTTGATAGTTTAATAATTATTAGGATATCAATATACTATTAAGAAAGGAGCTGCTATGAGACAGTTTAATCAATTCTTCAAAGGCTTTGAAGAAAAATATGAAAGAAGTATAAAGGAAAGGGCTTGGATTAGTTATTTACTAACCCTACTTATCATGGGCCTTTATTTTTTCTTTACCCTACCTTCTCTCTCCCCCCAGTCCCCAGGACTCTATAGTTTTTTAATACTCACTATCCTTATTTTTACAGGTCTTAGACTTCTCTTTGGTCCTAAACTAGGCGCCAAAGCCCTAAAAAGAACTATAACTATAATAACGCTTTTACTTATCTTACCCATTATTTTCTCAATAATTTCAAGTCCTATTTTGAGAGCAAGAAGTTATTCCCAGCTCATAGGGGTAGAAACCGGTATATTTGAGGATGAAATTGAGAAGATTTCTATTTCCCAGGTCCCTATAGTAGATAGGGAGACAGCAGCTATTATTGGTGAAAAACATCTGGGTTCCCTAACAGACCTAGTTAGCCAGTTTGAAATTGATGGCCAGTACTCCCAGATAACCCTAAATGAAAAACCCATTAGAGTTTCTCCGCTAAGGTATTTTGACCTAATTAAGTATATTACCAATAGAAGCGATGGAATACAATACTATGTTTCTGTGGATATGACTTCCCAGGAGGGAAAGGTAGTTAAGCTGGAGGAGTCCATCTACTATTCTGCCAGTGACTACCTAATGCGCAACATCTACCGTAAGGTTAGGTTCCAGTATCCCTTTGCTATCCTAGGTGAAACCAATTTTGAGATAGATGAAACTGGCAAGGCCTACTATGTAACCCCAATTATTTCAAAAACTATTGGAGTCTTTGGAGGCAGCGATGTAAAATCTGCCATTATAACCGATGGACATACAGGAAAAAGCAGCCGCTACAAAATAGAGGATCTACCCACCTGGGTGGACAGGGCCTATCCCACGGAGCTTATCATAAACCAGCTGGACCAAAGGGGCCTTTATTCAGGGGGCTTTATAAACTCAGTCTTTGGCCAAAGAAATGTCACCTCCACCACCGAAGGTTATAACTATATCTCCATAGGTGATGATATCTATCTAATTACTGGAGTGACCTCGGTTAGAAGTGATGAGTCAAACCTGGGTTTCTACTATGTTAATCTTAGAACCAAGGAAGCCCGCTTCTATCCACTGGCCTCGGCCACTGAATATGCAGCCATGTACTCAGCCCAGGGCAAGGTCCAGGAAAAAGAATATACTCCTACCTTCCCTGTCATCCTAAATATCCAAGACAGGCCAGTCTACTTTATGAGCCTTAAAGATAGGGCTAAGACAGCTAAGATGTATGCCCTAGTAGATGCCCAGCAGTTTACCAATGTCCTAGTAGGAGAATCGGTGCCTGAACTCTTTAGAGCCTATATTAAGAACCATCCCAGTAAGTCTGGAGATGAAAGCCTCTTGGAAGAAGTAACTATTAAAGATATACAGGAGGCAATCCTTGAGGGTAATAGCGTCTATTTCTTTACGGTTCTAGAAAATGAAAAAATTTACTATACCACAGCAGAAAATCTTCAAAGCCAGGTCTTAAAACTTCGTATAGGCGAGAAAATAAAGATTCAAAGCTATGAAGACGATAATCTGAGTATAGTGGAATTTATGGAGTAAATAATGAAGGAAAACTCAAAAAAATGGCCAGCGGTAATCCTGGCCCTAGTCTTTATTCTTGCCTTATATTACTTTTTAGTAGAGCCCTCCACCCTGAACCAGGCTCAGCAACTTGAGACTGTCAAGGCTAAGGTAACTGAGGTTCTAGATATAAGTGAAAATAAGGAGATTGCAGACCAAACCCAGGGAGGCATAACCAGCACCCAGGTCAGTTTCAAGGCTAAGGTAGGTAAGGAAGAAGTCCTGGCCTACCAGCAGGTTGCCAACCTAATCCCCAATGAAAAGCTAGCAGAAAAGGGAGACTGGGTTGTCCTTGTCAATATAGAAAGCCAGGGTCAAAAAAACTGGGTTATGGCTAGTTATCACAGGATAGGCTACGTTACCATAGTAGCAGTGGCTCTAGCCCTAATCCTGATTATCCTTGGCCTTAAAAAAGGGCTTAACTCACTTATAGCTCTAGTACTAACTGTGGCTATGATTTTCTTTGTCTTTATTCCCATGATAATTCAGGGCGCCAGTATTTATTTTTGGACCTTGGTAACGGCCTTCTACTCTATTTTTATAACCATCTATCTTATTACCGGTTGGAGTGACAAGAGTCTGGTTACCATCCTTGGATGTGTATTTGGAACCCTGGTGGCAGCTGGTCTATCCTACGGCTTAGGAAGCTTTCTCCACCTTACTGGGGGTTATGATGATGCCACCCTGGCCCTTCATAGAATGGCCAGCACCATGCCTATTGACCTTAGAGCATTGATTTTTGCTGGTATAACCATAGGTGCATTAGGAGCTGTCATGGACGTGGCCATGGATATTTCCTCCTCCCTCTATGAAATAAGACTCCATGCTAAGGTGGGCTTTAAAGAGCTCTATAAATCTGGCATTTCTATAGGAAGAGACTTAATGGGGACCATGACCAATACCCTGGTCCTAGCCTATATTGGGGGATCCATCAGCTCTGTGCTAATCAGGGTTGTAAGCTCTTCTAGCATGATTATCCTTTTTAATACCGAGCTAATTATTGTAGACCTCCTCCAAGCCCTGCTTGGCTCAATTGCCCTGGTGCTTACCATGCCACTAACTGCCTTTTTTGCTGCAGCCCTCTACAGTAGAGAGGATCTTTAAAATCCTTCCCAAGTCTTTTTACAAAGAATCTTGGTAATTTTCTTTATTTGTCCCTGTGTATCTAATAAGCTACTGGGGATTTATATCCACTACTAAAAGGAGAAGACTATGAAAAAAATCCTAATAATTATTATGACTCTAATTCTACTTATTTCGGGCTGCTCTGGTTCAAGCATAGATGAAAAGGTGCTTGAGGGACAAAGTCTCCAGGCCATTATAGAAAAACTCTATGAGATAAAAGACCCAGGCCTGGCTGTTGGAGAGATTGATGTAAATATGAATGATGCTGATAACCTCAAATACTACAGCGGCCTTGATAGCAGTGAAAACATTGAGGAAATAGCTGTATCTGAAACTATGATTGGTGCCCAGGCCTACTCCTTGGTCCTAGTAAGAACTAGCTCTTCTTCTAAAAGTGAAGAAGTGGCTAAAGAGATGAGGGAGGGAATAGACCCCAGAAAATGGATCTGTGTAGGAGCTGATGATATCAAGGTAGTTACCAAGGGAGACCTGGTTATGCTTTTTATGGTATCAAGTGAACTAAGTGATATGGTGACTTCCAGTGATATGGTGGCTGCCTTTAAAGAAGTGGCTGGCCCTCCTGATTTAGAGCTTAACTAATGTTATTTTCTAGTCTGGGTTTTCTCTACTACTTTTTACCCCTGGTGCTAGTACTTTACTTCCTAGCCCCAGATAGACTTAAAAACAAGGTCCTTCTACTTGCATCACTTATCTTTTATGGCTGGGGGGAACCCCGGCTTATTTTGCTTATGCTGATTTCTATTCTGGTCCACTACCTGCTTGGCATAAGAATTGAAGAGGATGAAGAAAACTCAAAGCTTTGGTTAATACTTTCCATAGTTTTCCAGCTGGGGCTTCTAGGCTACTATAAATACAGTAATTTTTTTATTGATAACGTTAACCATATTTTTAAAACCAGCCTGCCGCTTCTAAAAGTTTCCCTGCCCCTAGGTATAAGTTTCTATAGCTTCCAAATTATGAGTTACACCATAGATGTCTATAGAAAAGAAACCAGGGCTCAGAGGAGCTATACTGATCTAGCCACCTATATTTCTCTCTTTCCCCAGCTAGTAGCAGGTCCCATTGTAAGGTATAGCCAGATAGCAGAAAGTCTTAAATATAGGCAGCACAGCTTAGAAAGACTCTGGCTGGGCTTTAGAAGGTTTATCCTAGGCCTGGCTAAAAAAGTCCTTTTGGCCAATCTTCTTGGTGAAATTGGCCTCGCCTATAGTAGCGCAAGTGCCAATAGCCTTGTTTTTACCTGGCTCTACGCCATTAGTTACACCCTGCAAATCTACTTTGATTTTTCAGGCTATAGTGATATGGCACTGGGCCTTGGACAGATTTTCGGCTTTGATTTCTTAGAGAACTTTAACTATCCCCTCAGTGCAAAATCCATCCAGGACTTTTGGAGTCGCTGGCATATCTCACTAAGCACCTGGTTTAGAGACTATCTCTATATTCCACTAGGAGGAAACAGGGTAAGTAAAAAAAGATGGATCTTTAACTTCTTTACCGTATGGTTTTTAACGGGCCTTTGGCATGGGGCTGACTGGAACTTTATTTTTTGGGGACTCTTCTTTGCAGTTTTTTTGATTCTAGAAAAACTCTATCTATCAGTGCCCCTGGAAAGACTACCTAGCCCAGTAAGAAGAATCTATACACTTTTTATTGTAATGATCAGCTTTATTATCTTTGATTCCCCCTCTTTAAGCCTGGCATTTGAGCGAATAGGCTGGCTGTTTAAAATAAATGAGCTTACAACTAGTCAGTCCCTCTATCTACTAAGAAGTTCTGGACCCCTTGTATTTATCGGGATTCTGGCAGCCTCAGGCCTACCAAAAAAGTACTGGCAGGATTTAAAAATTAATAAGAAGCTAAGGGGAGCTCTAGAGGCAGGCTCCATCCTAATCCTCTTACTTATCGTCACTGCCTACCTGGTGGATTCAGCCTACAACCCCTTTTTATACTTTAGGTTTTAGGAGGAACTATGAAAAACACTAATAAACTAGGTCTAGCTGTCATAGCCATTTGGCTTCTTCTTTCGATCCTGGTCTGGCTAACACCAGCTCAGGACTATTCCCAGGATGAAAGGCGAATCCTAGCCCAGTTTCCAGAACTAAGTCTTTCTAGCCTTGGCTCTGGCAAATTTATGGACCTCTTTGATAACTATAGCCGGGACCAGTTCCCAGAGAGGTTCATGTTTAGACAGCTTAAGGCCCAGGTTCACACCAAGATTCTAAGGCAAAAGGACAATAATGGTATCTACATCAAAAATGGCCAGGCTTCTAGCCTTGATGATGAGCTAAATCTTAATGCCTTGGACCAATCAATAGATAAGATAAACCAGATTAGAAGTAGCTATCTAGGAGAGGATAATAAAGTCTATTTCGCCCTTATCCCTGATAAGAACTACTACCTGGCGGGGGATGACTACCCCAGCCTTGACTACGATAGGCTCTTTAGCTATATGAAAGAAAAAAGTAATCTGAACTTCATTGACCTAAGAAAAAACCTAGGAATAGATGACTACTATAAAAGCGACCTCCACTGGCGCCAAGAGAGACTTCTTCCTCTAGCTAAAGATCTTGCTAAAACTATGGGTATTGATGAATTAGTAGACTTTAATTATGAAATAAGGGATACAAAAAAGACCTTTCTAGGGGTCTACTATGGCCAGTCTGGTCTAAAGCTTCAGGGAGACAAACTAGTCTACCTTGATAAAAAAGAGTTGGAAGAAATCCAGGTTTATAATCTTGAAAAGGATGAGTATAATAAAGTTTATAATCTTGAAAAGCTAGAAGGTAGAGACCCCTATGACATCTTCCTCTCAGGGCCAGCAGCCCTACTTATCGCAGACAACCCCCAAGCAAGCTCTGATAGAAATCTTATTATCTTCAGGGACTCCTTTGGCTCAAGCCTGGCCCCTCTACTAATGGAGGCCTACAATAAAACCAGCCTGGTGGATTTAAGGTATATAAAGCCTGAACTTATTGGAGACTATCTGGACTTCGAAAATAGTGATGTTCTTTTCCTCTACAGTAGTAGAATACTAAATACTGCTGGAATCTTTAAGTAAGATGTAAGAAAGCATGGGATAAATGACAAAACACACCTATACCAATTTTAGGGTTTAGGTGTGTTTTCCTTTACTTGTAACTAACCCTCTATCTAATGAGTAAGCAGATTAGAAGTAGATCTTTACTGAGCCTGCTTCTCCCTTACTGCTGCAATACTTCCCCCATCATAGAGGACGTCTGTGCCTGTTAGGTAGCTATCCCTTAGAATAAAATTCATCATTTTGGCTATTTCAATGGGCTCTCCTACCCTGCCAAGGGCTCCCATAAGGGCCATGGCCTCGGCCTGTTTTCCTTCTACTTCTCCCATTGGAGTTGAAAAGGTTCCAGGTGATATAGAAACCACTCTAATTCCTTTTTTACCTAGCTGAAGGGCCATCTTCTCTGTATACCATCGGACAAAGTGCTTAGAAATAGTATAGGAAGATCCCCTGCTGGTCTCTTCAGGCATAGAATTTAGCATGGCCTTTGCCGCCCCTAAAAACTCCTGTGGACTTACAAGGCTTAGCTTGTATAAATCAATTGGGGCATGGGCTTCTGGTAGCATATAGCCGGCCATAGAGGCAACATTTAAAATACAGCCCCCCTCCATAACCTCTCCAAAGGCTTGGTTCATATATACAGTTCCCAAACTATTTATTTCAAAAATCTTTTCTGCATCTGTCATATGGGGGGAAACTCCTGCCCCATGAAGAACAAGTTCTACCTGACCCTTATTAGCAGCATAGCTAGCAAGATTTTTTACTGAATCATAATCACTTATATCGGCTGGAAAAGCTTCTACCTCAATACCTAGCGCCTTTAATTCTTCAACCGCTCCCTCAAGTTTTGATACAGTTCTCCCCACTAGTATAAGGCTATAATCACCTAGTAGCTTGGCTGTTTCCAGCCCCATACCAGATCCGCCTCCCGTTATAACTGCATTTTTTTTCATAAAAGCTCCTTTTTTTTACTAAATGCTGTTAGTAACTAATACCCAAAGGTAAAATCATATAATCTATTTTCATTAAAAAAAGAGGTGGCTAGGCCACCCCGTGATTAGTCTAAAAACTTCTTCCTCCGCCTCCATGGGTTCCACCACCACTAGAAGTATGGGTTGAAGACCCACCTCCACTAGATCCCCCAGAAGATGAGGCAATCTTTGTAGAAGTAACCCTCTTATTAAGAAGGGTTCCCCGAACTGGAGAAAAACCACCAACCAGGTTATTAACATACTGGAAGTTCTTTGGCTTGGCCTTTTTTTGATACTTCTTCTTGGTCTTAGTAAAGAAGCCTAAGCCAGAGGCTCCACCTACTCCTATCCCTGCTAGGGCGTCGGTAGCTGATAACTCATTTGGCCCTTCCTTTTCAAAGTAGTTTCCAACATCTTTTATAAAGACCTGGGCTGCTTTAAAGTATTTTTCATCGCTGACCTGGTCAAAGGTCCTATCAAGCATCTTTTCTATCCTATTATCATTAAGCACATCGATAGCCTTGCCAGAGGTAGAAATATGGATCCTTCTATTTTGCATATCAATTAGAAAACCAACATTGTCTGTGTTAATCCCAAACTGTTCATCTGTCATATCATCTATATAGGCTTCAGAGGTCTTGCCCATACTATTATCTGTTGTAGCTAGGGCCACTGAAATGCCATAGGTCTCAGCAAGTTTAGCCGCCTCTTCTAATAGAGTCTTTCTTTCTTCTGGGCTCCAAAGCTCCGCCCTGTCTTCTAGATAGACACTACCACTTGATAAAACTGCAACTTCCTTGTCAGTGACTTCTGAGTCTTCATAAGGAAGATTGTCTTGCAGGCTACTTATGAAGTAGGTCCCGGCTCCATAATTAACATCATTGTTTATAAAGCTTACAACATTTTCAAGTACATCTAAGTAAGGTTCATCCTCAAGTATCGACTCACCTCTACCAAATCCTGCCTGACCAAGTTCATCTGTAGAGATATTAACAACCATGGCCACGGCATCGGGTAGATCTGAATACTCTTCAAGCAGCATAGAGGCATAGTCACTGGTCTTAGGACCAGGATCTTCATCTAGGGCTACAAGAGCTATAAAAGCCTCTTTTCTTTTAGCCATCTCCTCTGCTTTTGTTCTGAGCATATCCAGCTCTTCCTCAGTCCAAAACTCAAAGCTTTGATAGATCATGACATGGTTTTCTACCAGGTCTTCCTCTTCATAGTCATCTTCTACCTCAGGCTCATCTCCTACTACTTCTCCAACCTCCTCAGCAATGTCAAGGGTCTGGCCTCCTAGACTTGGAAGCAGAAGCTCATAAACCTTAAAGTAAAAACTATTAAGCAGGGCTAGACCACTAACATGGCCTTCATCCAATAGCTCTTCTTCAAGACTAAGGCATACATCCTCATCGATTTCAGCTATTCCTGAAGATCCCACATAATAATAGAAATTATCCATGTCATAGGCAAAGTAAACATACCTATTTCCATCCCAGTCATAGTTTTCTTCGATGTAATCCCTTAAATCCACTCCCTGGTCTTCTAGGAAAAAGGCAGCTGTTTCTATCTTGAAGGCTGTTTCAAGGCCCTCCATGAAAGTCTCTATCTCCTGAACTTCCTCATCGGTAAGGAAGCCTTCTTGGTCAACTATTCTAGGATTTAAGGCAAAACTTGGCTGAATAAGAAGTACCAGTAGGAGGAAAATAATGAAATTTCTTTTTACCATAAGAATCTACCTCCTAAAAGGGCTAGGACCATCACTACTAAAAATATCAGCCCGCTCCTGATTCCCAGTTTGGTCTTATCAACGGGCAGCTCACCAAAAGCTTCTCCTGTAAGACCATTAAGCATGTAAACATAGTTCTTGTCTAAGTACTGATAGGTAAGAACCCAGGTAGGTAGAAGCACATAGGATATTTTTTCAATATTTGTGTCAACTTGGTCAACATCCCTTTTCACACTATCATACTGAGCAAATTGTGAATTAACATAATCCTCAGCATAGGACTGGGCCTGCTTTAGAAAACTAGACTTAACCTCTTCTTTATCTATATCATATTTTTCAGAAAAGAAGCCCGATAAATAAAGCATGTTAAAATCCCTCAGCTCTGCTGAAGAAAAATCATCAACACTCTTTACAAGATCCCTATCAATCTGAGTAAAGGCCAGTTCAGGAATACCCTTAATATCAAAATCCCCATTGGCATTTACAGCATAGTCCATATACTCTGTATACTCAGTATCTCCCCGAGTATAGACGTTAGTAGTAGTTCCCACTCCACTTACATTTACATTGGTCTTAACATCTGCAAACCAATAGGGTAGATAAACACCTGTTATTTTTTCAAGCTGGGAATCCTCAGTAAAACTACGAGGAACATAGGTTTGTTTATTTGCCCAGGATAAAAAGGTCTCCTGTGCTTTCTTCTTATCTATAGCAAAGGGTACTATATAGTCCGGCTTAAAGTCCCCTGCCAGTTGACGCTTAATAATTACGGGGCTGTGACAGTAGTAGCAAAAAGTGGCAGAGGTGGTGGTATCACTCACCACCTCTGCTCCACAGTTTTCACAGGTATATCCAGAAATTTCTTCATCATCCTGGACTTTTTCCTGAGCCCCATCTTGACCTACTGCTTTTTCCTCACCCTGGTCTTCCTTGTTATACTTCTCAAGTTCATCTAGGGTGAAGGTTGAGCCACAAAACTCGCAGTGTCCCATATCCTGATTGGGGTCATAGGTTATAGAAGCCCCACAGGAAGGACATTTATAGTTTAGTAGAGACATTAGAACCTCCTACTGGGCAGTTCCACAAGAAGGACAGAATTTTGGTTTTTCTCCTTCAAATTTATGGCCACAGTTAGAACAGAAAGACCCAGCTGGCACTTCAGGTTTTTTAGTTCCACAGCTCATACAGAAATTACCTGTATTCTCAGTAGAACATTCAGGACAAGTCCAAGCTCCAGCTCCAGCTCCAGCTGTAGCTTGAGGAGCCTGACCACCACCTTGATTTTGATTTGCCATCTGCTGCTTCATTCTTTCTAGTTCTTCTTGCTGGGCTTTCATTTGAGCCTGCATAGCCTCTCTTTCAGCCTGGGCTTGGTTGGACTGAGAGGCAGCTCCCATAAAGTTACCACCAGCATTCATACCCATGCCAACTCCCATCATAGCTCCCATAGCTCCAGATTCATTACTACCAGCAGCCTCAATACCTCTGGCTACAGTGCCTTGTACAAAACCTTCTCTTATAGTGGCATCACTTAACATAGCACCACGGTTACGCATGTTGATAAGTTCTTTAGACTCATCGTCATAGGAGATAGAAGCAAGACCGACAGACTGGATATCCATCCCTCTAAGATTTTGCCACTTCTCATCAAGAACCCCAGCCATATATTCGCCTAGTTCCTGGCTTCTTGAGGTTACGTGGGAGATCCTAAAACCATCTGCTGACATGCTGTTAATAGATGATTGCAGAGCCTCTAAGAACTCTGACATATACATCTGGGCAATATCATCCATGGTAATTGTTCCACCACCTTTAGGTAAAACCTCTCTAAAGAATAGAATTGGGTCAACAATTTTAACTGTATAGGTTCCATGGGCTCTTAGGAAAAGCTCAGAGTTATAGAACTCATCAAAGTAGTTAATTGGGTTCTTGGTTCCAAATTTAATACCCTTCATCTCTTGGAGGTTTACATAGTAGACCTGCTGCTTAAGTGGAGTATCTCCACCAAACTTAAAACGACCAAAGGTGTCTTTAACAGCATCACCTAGACTGCCTGAAAAAAGTGATGGCATGGAGGAATTTTTAACCTCAAACATACCCGCTTCGGCAGTATAGTCTACAATAGCACCACCATCAACAAGGAGGGCACAGTGATTTTCTGGTACGTGAATAATAGAGCCATTTGATATCGCATCTACAGTGTGCTTGGTGTTGGATCCTTTCCTACCCCTTTTTAGCATTACGCCTTGGGTAAAGACAACACCTTCCGACAGGTCATTAGGCTCAATGGTTTCTAACCACTGATCTGCTAAACCGCTTCCAACAGTAGTTACTGCTGCTTTTATTAATCCCATACTGTCCTCCTTGATTTTTATACATTAACAGACTAATTATATTATACCATAAATATT
>LFTD01000001.1 GCA_001512625.1 Clostridiales bacterium DTU036
GAGCTTTTGAAGGCGGTTTTTTAGGGCATATATAGGGCAGGGTAAGATGTTATTACAGACTAGGCTTGATTATTATATTTTTAATAAAGAAGAGTTTTGGACTCGAGGGGGGGAGAGCTATGGCTGTTAAGATTAAAAGGATTTATGAAGAAAAAACTGCTGCTGATGGACTTAGGGTTCTAGTTGATAGGGTCTGGCCTAGAGGGATTTCTAAGGAAGCTGCAGGCCTAGATGAGTGGTTTAAAGAAATCGGTCCCAGCAGTGAGCTTAGAAAGTGGTTTAATCACGAGGATGACAAGTATCCTGAGTTTAAAAGAAGATATATAGAGGAACTTTCAGGGGGACAGGCTAGGGTCTTTTATGATAAGCTAGTGGAGTTAAAAGAAGAAAATGACCAATTAACCCTGGTCTACTCTGCTAAAAATGAAATCCACAACCAGGCCAGGGTCCTGGCTGATTTACTGGAAGGAAAAGATGCGCTTAAATAACTATATCTCATCTTCTGGCTACTGCTCTAGAAGAGAGGCGGACAAGTTAATAGAAGAGGGCCAAGTAATGGTCAATGGTGAGCCAGGCCAGCTTGGTATGAAGGTATCTCCTGGGGATAGAGTTAAGGTAAGGGGTAAACTTCTTGCGCCTAAAAAAAAGGATGTCTATATAGCATTTAATAAACCTGTAGGCATTACCTCAACCACTGAGAACCATGTAAAGGGCAACATTATTGACTTTATAAACTATCCAGAGAGAATCTTCCCCATAGGTAGGCTTGATAAGGATTCCCAGGGTCTAATCCTTTTAACCAGTGATGGTTCTATTGTCAATAAGATCCTTCGGGAGGAAAACAACCACAAGAAGGAATATATAGTTACCGTTGATAAAAATATCGATGAGGATTTTATCCGATGTATGAGTCAGGGGGTTAGGATCTACAACCCAGTTAAAAGGAAGTATGTAACTACCAAGGAATGTCCGGTTATAAAGATTAATAGGAGAAAGTTCAAAATCATTCTCTCCCAGGGCCTTAATAGACAGATTAGGAGGATGGCTTCTGCCTGTGGTTATGAGGTGGTGGAGCTAGAGCGGGTCAAGATAATGAATATCTCCCTAGGTAAACTCCCTATAGGTAGCTGGCGCTACCTTACCAAGGAAGAGATGGACTATATAGAGGGGCT
>LFTD01000040.1:0-29302 GCA_001512625.1 Clostridiales bacterium DTU036
GAGACTAGGACCGAGATAAAGATAATCCCAGCCCAGGTTAAGAGGGTGGAACATGTCACCTACACCTATAGCTGTAGGTCCTGTGATAAAGAGGGGTTATCTGGCTTTATTAAAAAGGCTCCAGCCCCTAAGGCCTTGATTCCTAAGAGTCTGGTGTCTCCTAGCCTTATGGCCTACATCCTAAACCAGAAGTACACCCTGGCCCTACCTCTATACAGGCAGGAGCAGGAGTTTAAGAGGCTAGGAATAAGTCTTAGCAGACAAAACCTATCAAACTGGACCATAAAAGGAGCTGGTCTACTTAAGGGGCTCTATAAGGAGCTAAAAGACGAGCTCCTAAACCAGGAACTTCTCCACGCAGACGAGACCACCCTGGAGGTACTAGAAGAACCTGGGAGGAAGGCCAACCAGAAATCCTACATGTGGCTATACAGGAGTTCTCACTACAGTGAGAAGCCAGTAATCCTTTTTGATTATAAGACCAGTAGAAGTGGGGATAATGCCAAGATCTTTCTAGAGGACTGGAAGGGTAGCTATCTTCACTGCGATGGCTATGCTGGCTACAAAAAGATAGAGGGTAAGAAGCTCTGTGGTTGCTGGGTCATGCCAAGAGGAAGTTTCATGAAGCATGGCAAGCTAACAAGAAAAACCAGGAAGCTAAAAAGTGTGAGGACTACATCAGTAAACTCTTTGCCCTGGAGAAGAGAGCTGATGAAAAGGGGCTCACTGATGAGGCTCGCCTTGAAATGAGAAAAGAGGACTCAGCAAAACTAGTGACTAGTTTCTATGACTTCCTTGAGGACCTTTCCACTAGAACTCTCCCCCAAAGCCTACTTGGAAAGGCTATTACTTATGCTAAGAACCAGAGGGAGTATCTAACTACCTTCTTAGAAGACCCAAGGATCCAGCTTAGTAACAATCTAGCAGAGCAGTCCATAAGGCCCTTTGTCATAGGAAGGAACAATTGGCTCTTTTCAGCAAGCCCCAGAGGGGCTAGCTCCTCTGCCCTTATTTATTCCATCATACAAACAGCCATATCAAATGATCTAAAGCCCTATCACTACTTGAATCACATCTTTGAAGAGATTCAGCTAAACGAGGAGCTACAGGTAGTGGACCTTCTTCCCTGGTCAGATAAGATACCGGGGGAATGTAAAAAATAAACGACGCTAAATGAACAAACATCCAGACAGGTCAAGAGCAATAAAGACCAGCTGGATGTTTTTTTAATGGGTGCGCCCTTGAATTGACGCTTACCTGGAAGCGATGCTGCCTTGTCTGATTAAGGTATATCTGGAACAGGAAATCACGGATTATCATACTTTTATGGATTATGTGCGAGATGATGTTCCTGCCTTTGACTCCTATAAGCAAATGATGCACGAATGGAGACACAGCGACGAGGAAGAATAATACCATACCTTCGGGCAACCATTGTGTTGCCCTTTACATATCCACTTTCAAAAAATGAAAAATTTTATGTTTTTGAAAGTGGTATTATTTACCGAAGCAAGCGGCATAATATAACAGGCGGAAAATATATCTCCGTCACGCCTATTGAAATCTCCGTCATTTGATGGTAAAATGACGGAGATAATTCTGAAATGAGGGAGATTTTCTTATGAGAAATTTTGATTATACAAATGCTCCTGCAAATCTGTTGACCCCTGAGATTGTCCAGATGCTTGCAAGCATCCATGAACATAAAGGTAAACAAGAGCTTTTTATGGAAGCGAATGTGGACGAGTTAAAAACGCTTCTGGAGGTTGCGTTGATCCAGAGTACAGGTGCTTCTAACAGAATCGAAGGCATTTTTACCAGTGATAAGAGATTGGAAGAATTGGTAACACAGAAAGCGGAACCTCGCAACCGTTCAGAGCAGGAGATCGCAGGCTATCGTGAAGTTCTGGCAACTATCCACGAAAGTCATGAGCACATCAATCCAAGACCTAATATCATCTTACAGTTGCATAGAGATTTGTACTCATACTCTCAGGCAGGTGCAGGCGGCAGCTATAAAAACTCAGACAATGTGATTGCAGAAACAGATGCAGAATGTAATCAGAGAGCCAGATTTGTTCCGGTTCCTGCATTTCAGACTGCGGAAGCAATGGACGAATTGTGCAGCAAGTTCCTGGAAGCATGGGAAGCAGGTCAGATGGATAAGCTGATTCTCATCCCTATGTTTATTTTGGATTTTCTGTGCATCCATCCTTTTAATGATGGTAATGGTCGCATGAGCCGACTGTTGACCCTCCTTCTGTTCTATAAAGCAGGTTACATTGTCGGCAAATATGTTAGTATGGAAATGCTGATTGAAAAGACAAAAGAGACCTACTATGAAGCATTGCAGGCAAGCTCTACTGGCTGGCATGAAGGAGAAAACACTTATGAGCCTTTCGTGAAATATTATCTTGGTATTACTCTGAAAGCATACAGCGAATTTGAAAATCGTGTAGAACACTTGAAGTATCGCTCTCTTTCCAAGCCTGATAGAGTTAAGGCTGTAATTGATCAGAAAGTTGGCAAAATCACGAAGAAAGAAATTATGGATCGTTGCCCTGATATAAGCAAAACGACCGTAGAAAGAACCCTGACCGAACTTGTAAAAAGTGGCTATATTGCAAAGGTAGGTTCGGGGCCTTCTACTGGCTATGTCCGTCTTTAAGGAGTCATCTCCGTCATTTCAGTTCAAAATGACGGAGATAATTTTACGATGACGGAGATATAAATGCCGTTTAGAGCTGTTGAAGGGTCTGCCCCTATTTTTTTGTTTTGGAGGTCAACGAGTATGGATAGAATCTTTATGGACGAGTATTACGAGTATTTGAGAGCTGACAATATTGAGGAATTTTCCAAAGAACGAAACGACGAATATGTTGACAGAGCTGAGGAATACGAAGCAGCGAAGTCGGCATTGCTTGAAGGATTGGGACTTGAGCATTTGTTTGACCATAGCCATGAACTGACTCCGAAAGAGAAAGCTATATGGATGTTATTCGATAGGGTTCATGTAGCAGAGCTTCTGGCAAGGGATGCTTTTGCCAAGGGTGCTTATATGCTCGGCGCTGAGGATAGAGAGATCATGCTGAAATAAAAAAGGACCTGCTTCGGCGGGTCTAAATTACATAGAATCATTGAGTCTGAAAAAATCTTTGAAATTCTTAATAATGCTGGTTGGAACATTCGTTTTGAAATGATATATTAAACAGACTTAAATAGGTGTCCAAAACGCCAGCACCCCTGCACGAGAATGAATAGGATTTCCTATCATTTCGTATAACGAGAGGTTACATAGAGGAATTTGCTTGCACTTGCAACGTCCACCGAAAATCGAAAGCTTTGCTAATTTCGAGCCAATCGGACGGTGTAAAATCCCTATGAAAATGCTTATGAAGCATAATACCAGATAGGATTTGAAACAGTGAAAAACCTTGTATTTCCAAGGATTATCTTGCACTGTGTTGCACTTGGTTTCATCGTATCGGGTCTACTCCTAAGGAGGAAGTCGGGAGTTCGAATCTCTCTATGCGCGCCAGGAGTATAAACTGAGAAGTTTAAATATATGAACCGGGAAGAGGAATCTTCCTTTTTTATTAGAAAAAGCTTCTAAACTATCTTGATATTTACAGGTCAACCCTGTACAATTGAAAGGCTAGGGGGCATTAGCTCAGCTGGATAGAGCACCAGACTTCGGATCTGGGTGTCAGGGGTTCGAATCCTCTATGCCTCGCCAAACCATTAGGAAACGTTGAAATATCAGCGTTTTCTTTTTTTAAATTTAGGCTAGTAGGCATGTTTATAGGCTTTGAGGTCTTTATGAGGTAGCATTAGGTAATATGCAGTAAAAGGGAATTTGGTAAAATTAATCACTTTGAAAGAAACTCTTTAGAAAATCCTTTATAAAAACTAAAATAAATAGGGCTAAAAATTTGATGCCTGTGGTAATTTCTATCTCCTAAACAAGTAGTTAAAATAGAAATCAAAAATACCTATTTGAATTTAATTATTAAAGTGCCTAGTCCTACTAGTAGCATGTTAAATATAGCAAGAATCCATAAGTAGGGTAGGGGGATTGCATCCAGTCCTAGGTAACTGGCTCCTGTTAGGAGGATTACCAAAGCAATGAAGAATATTTGAGAAGCATAGGCTATGAATTTTATGATGTTCAATTTTATTCTTTCATCTATTTTAGGGGTCTTTTCTTTTTTTAAGTAGATATAGACGAGATTTAAAGCAAGTATAATGAATGATCCTAGGCCAGTTCCTAGTAGCATTGAGTTATTGAAGACTCCATTTTTAAAGTAGTTAAAAAGATTAAAAGCTAGGTTTATTAGAAAATGCAGTATTGCAAAAATGGCAGGATACCATTTAATATTAATTTTAGTCATTCATATCTCCTTCTAAGAAAAATATTTCTTCTACAGATAAGTTTAAAAAGTTGGAAATTTTAAGGGCGAGTTCTAGACTGGGGTTATATTTACCATTTTCTATTGCTGACATGGTTTGTCTAGTTACCTGAAGAGCCGCTGCCATGGCAAGTTGCTTGATTCCTCTTTCTAGTCTAATTTCTTTTATTATATTTCTTACAGCCATATTTCTACTCCTCTAAGTTAGGAAGCTACACTTAAGTTGTTTATCTAAGTATAGTAAAAGTTCCCTATTATGTAAAGGAAGCTTTACCTAAACATTCTTGTTATGGTTGGGAATGTATACGAAGTATTTATTTTTAGACTAGGAAAGTTATGATTTAGGTATTTCGTGTCCAAACAGCTTAATTAGTACCAATTATTATATCCTAAGAAAAAAGTGCCTTTCCTCCATAAATAAAACAAATCGTTACAGAACATTGTTAAGAAGAGCAGCTTTGGTGTAGAATGAAATAAAATGTGGAGGAAGATATGGAAGAAAAAACGCAAAGTACTACCATCAGTGTTAAGAGTTTTATTACATCAGTCCTGATCCTTTTTGTTCTTATGGCTTTGACCTACGGGCTAACCTTTATCGTGCCACCCGGTGAATTTGATAGAGTGATGGAAAACGGGCAGGAGAACATTCTTCCGGGTACCTACAAAAGTGTTGAAGGAGGCATTTCCTTTGTCAAATGGATTCTTTCTCCACTACTTGCCTTAACAGCTTACGGCGGGGCGACGATGATTGCCATCATTATTTTTCTTCTGATTATCGGAGGCACCTTCAACGCTCTTGAGAACAGCGGCATCCTAAAATACATGCTGGATAAAATTACAAATCGCTTTAAAGACAGTAAGTATCAGCTGCTCTATGCGATAACCTTCTTTTTCATGACGCTGGGGGCCGTGGTAGGTTCCTTTGAAGAGGTTGTTCCCATGGTGCCAATTGCCATTGCACTGTCCTATTCTATGGGATGGGATGCCCTAGTGGGACTTGGCATGAGTATTTTGGCGGTGGGTTTTGGTTTTTCAACGGGACTAATCAATCCTTTTACCGTGGGCATTGCCCAGAAACTCTCGGGACTTCCCATGTTTTCAGGTATTGGTGTGAGACTGGTCAGTTATGTGGTGGTCTATCTTCTCCTTGTTATATTTCTTTCACGCTATGCAAAAAAGATTGAAAAGAATCCAGAGGCTTCTTTAGCCTATAACCCTGATAAAATGGCTCAGCACAGCAATATAAAAGAAGACTATAAGAGGGATGAAAAGCTAGAGAGGGGTCTTTTCTCCTTTGCACTGATTTTGGGGATTGGCGTTGGTATCATTCTTATTTCAAGTTTTGTTCCCCTTATTCAAGATATTATTATGCCCATCATCGCCTTGATGTTTCTTTTAGCTGGTATTGTATCCGTCCTGTCTTCCGGGACTCCTCTAAAACGATATCTGAGCCTGTTTGGAAAGGGCGCGCTGGGCATCCTCCCCGCAGCATTTCTAATACTTATGGCAGGTTCTATCAAATACACCATGATGGAATCAAAGATTATGGACACCATCCTCTATTCTTCTATCAGTGTTATCAGCTTGATTCCAAGAGGCATAGTCGTTTTGTTTATTTATCTGATTATTCTCGTTATGAACTTTTTCATTGCCTCGGGCTCTGCCAAGGCTTTTCTTGTGATGCCTCTCATTACACCCATGGTGGATCTTGTGGGGATTTCGAGGCAGGTGTCAGTCCTGGCCTACGCCTTTGGCGATGGGTTTAGTAACCTCTTTTATCCAACCAATCCTGTACTATTAATCAGCCTTGGCCTTGCAGGTGTCGGCTATAAAAGCTGGATGAAATGGAGCTTCAAGATACAGGTTCAAATCCTACTAGTTACCAGCATTATCTTGCTCTTAGCACAAAGCTTAGGATACTAATATAAAGACTGTTCACATATAAAGAGGCCAAGGAGCTATGATTAAGTGGCTTAAGATGGGAGAAAAGAAGTGCAGAAGGCTATGTCTAGAGCAACAAAGCTAAGCCTAGAAAAATAGAATTACAGTAACTATAGCATTAAAACCATTGATGCAAGTGTCACTTGCTTGATTACAAAATGGAAGAATCCTATTATTTAGTTGAAAGCAGAGGTGCCTTAATATGGATTTTGGTGAGCAATTGAGAATAATTAGGAATATAAAAGGATTGACCCAAGAAGAGTTGGATTCAAAATTAAATATATCAAGGCAATCAATATCTAATTGGGAAAACAATAAAAATCTTCCGGATTTAGAAATGGTTGTAAAACTGTCTATGACATTTAACCTTTCGCTGGACCAATTAATTCTAGGGGGAAAAGAAATAAACAATATGACCGAGAAACTAATCAAAGATGGAAGTGAGACCAGAAAAGCAAAGATAAATTTAAATTCTATTATAATTGGGACTGTGTTATTACTCTTAGGTATAGTTTTTATTTTGATAAAAGCATTCTCTGTGGAATATATTGATAGGGCAGGAGTGTTACATGAGAATTTTTTCTTACTGCCAATAGGATTCTTTTTTATATTCAGCGGATTAGTTACATTTGCAGTGACAGGGCTTAAGAACATTGTAGAAAAGTTTAAAGAATAATATCGTAAGAATCATTGAAGTATTGGAATGACCGAGCCTTGCTGCCATTACACCTTAGTTACCTGTATAGTTTGTATGCATGACTAAGACCATCCTACCTTATGTCAAGGAGATGGCCTTTCTTTATTAAGGCTGTAATAACCGAATCTGCATTATATCAGGGCCTAGGTATCAAGGTAATTGGTTTGTGGTATTATGGTTAGGATAGTGAAAAAATATGTTTTTTATTTGCCAAATAGAAAAGAGGAAAAGATTGAAGAGAATTATTATAAGTCTATTAATTACCCTTTTAGTCCTATCTGCTGGTTGTGCTCAGTCTCAGGAAGAGAAAGTAGTTGCAGAGCCCTTTGATCTAGAAATGCTTAATATTGGCTTAATAGATAAGGGAAAACATTATAGTGATTTGGACTGGAGCCAAATTCATGTAAGTAAGGGGGAGTTTCTGGGTTACCTGGAGGAACTTAAAAAACTTTATGAATCTGAAGACCTTGAAGATGGGCCCTTTAAGATTGAAGGCTTTGAGGTAGAAAAAAATAAAATCAAAGTCTTTATTTCTAATACCGATGAAGAAATGGCAAGCCTAATCAATATGGTCTTTGCTAAGATGTTCGATGAAGTTACAAGGGAGCTATATATTCATTCTGATTACTGGAATGGAGAAAGCCAGCCTCTAATTATAATTGAGGACCTTGAAAGAGGCCTAGTGGAAGAGTATGATGGCCAATAAAACCCTATTAATTTATATCCCTTGATGAAGGATTAAATGGGCTATTTTATCTTGAGACTCATAACTTGTAATATAAAAAAACAGGGCTCTAGAGGTGCTTTTCTGCTAGTAGCCCTATTTAAATGCTTACTTATATAAACTAAGTTTTGGGATATTCTTTGGTTATTTGTCAGTGAGAAAAAGGCCTCACAAATCAATAAAAGTAATCTTATTCGAAGTGTGGTATGAATTTTTCACCCATACCATTGACAATTTCAATTACTAATCCCACACTAGGATTCATTTAGCCAGTTTCAATTCGAGATATTGTTGATTGGGGCTTGCCTATTCTTTGGGCAAATTCTTTTTGTGCAAACCCTCACTTTTTCTTAGCTCGCTGAGCCTAAGTGCAAGCTCTAGCTTTTCATTTTCAATTTGAATTTGTTTTGCAAATTCAGGCTTGTATTCAGAGCACCCCTTAATGTAGTCTTTACTTTACTTATCCTAATACCTCTTTATCTTGTTTAATATGAGCCCTCTTTTTCTTTTGCCACAACTTATCTCTTTTAAGGGATCTTTTTAGTTTCCCTTTTTAAATCCATGGTGAATATATTATTTATTATCAATAATCTGGAAATATTCTCATTATTGAGAATCTTGCCAGTCTAGGAAAAGAGGTTAAAAATACCTAGTTTATTTTTCTTACTAATTACTTTTATTTCTTTCCTGTTGGCACACTAAAGAAAAATCTATAATTGGGTGTAAAAATTTCCCTTTTTTCTTAAATAATATGTCATAAGTATTTAGTCTAGCGATCTAGTCACAGAAAAGAGCTAATTCCTGCTTTATGTCCTGTTATTTTCTCTAGTTTCTGATAATCTATGACTTAAGGAGGAAGTGATATGGATCAAAAAAAGGTAGGTTACTTTATAAAGGAGCTTCGAAAGAAAAAGAGCATAACTCAGGAAGAGTTAGCTGAAAAGCTGGGTGTTTCCAATAGAACCGTATCTAGATGGGAAACAGGTATTAATATGCCTGATTTAAGTATACTCCTTGAATTATCTTCTATTTTTGAGGTGGATCTCAGTGATTTATTAGAAGGGGAAAGGCGTGAAAAGGATATGGATAAGGATTTAAAAGAAACGGTTATTAGGGTTGCAGATCTTAGTAATGAAGAAAAATTTACCCTTGTAAAAAGAATTCATGTTATTGCTTGGATAGGAATCTTCTTTTTGGTTTTATCAATGATTTTGACCCAAATTCCTTATAATGATCAAGGTTTTATTTCGGCACTATCAGGATTTGGTTTAGGCTTTTCACTGGGTATTCTTATAATTATTGTCCTGATTACCAGCAAGCATTTCTTAGTGATAAGGGCGTTTAAAAAAAGAATTTTAAGTATTAAGTAGAAGCCTAAATATCAGGTTTTGAGGGTTAGTTTTTTATCCTTCAGCTATTAGATATTTGAAAATTGTTTTCATAAAATTATTAGCTAAATCTATAAAAGAGCAAGTCAGCCTATGACACGCTCTTTTTTCGTACGACGGGCATGTTCTTAGTCTATGGTAAAAGTCCATCGGGGCCTAGTCATAGGCGTTCCCCATAGCGACTTGCAAGGTTAAAATCGCGAGATGTACCCTCGCTACGCTGGGGCAGACCCTAGGCGTGAGGAGTGAGTAGCGAAATCGTAGCTTTACGAACAGGAATCCAATACTAAGTCGCATATGACGGATGAGCTGGCAAAGAGTGGTAAAGTCCAAAAGGTGACCGCAACTCATATGTTGAAAATTCATCAGGTAGACAAGGAAAGCCTTTTGGTCAGTTGCCAGCGAGTGCTGGGACTCAGACCAGAGAATAGGACAGAATCCGATGGTAAAATGGTTGAATCGGCTTGGTATTCTAGTCTGAGTACAGATTTAGACTCACAAATGTTCGAGCCGCGCTCAGCGTGGTCCGCACACTCCGTGGTGTGAGAGGTCCTCCGCCCGATTAACGGGCGGAGTCCTACTCGATTAATTTGGGTTTTATGCCACTAGTAAAGTGCTTGTATGCTGGCAGTAGTAGTGGGGACCAGGCGAGTTTACAATAGGTAACTTCAGGGTTGTACTTATGTTGGCATTGACAGAGCCGCTTATTTTACAAAGATATAGGTTAAGATGGTAGGAAACTTTGCACTTAGCGCTGACATCCCAACTCTTGAAGGGAGCCCTACTCACCATATCACCCTGTGCACCTAGATAGAAAGATATAATATTAAACCTCTTCCCTTTTGCCTTTATGCCTCCACTGATACCACCCTCCAACCTGGCTCCAAGACTTAGTTCCTTTTTATCAAAGTAGTAACTTCCCTCTGCTCCGGCATAGATATAGCCCCTGATAAAGACAATTTTTATGTTTGCATCATAGTCGAAGAAGAACTCGCTTTTGGCCATGGCATAAAAATCTTCGCCCTTTTCGTGTCTTAAGACCAGGGCAACGCCAACACCATAGGGACCAACCTGACCCCTAAGCATATCAGGATAACCTATATAGACTCCGAAGACCTTGGGATTGTACTCAAGACCCAAATCTCCAGTTATACTGACGATTAGTAGCCTGGCGCTGAGCTCCATGTTGATGGCAAAGTGCCGGTCTGGATGATTGTAGCGGATAACTGCCTTTCCTATTTCAGTATAGGGGTCTCCATCTCCTATAAGGGCTCCTATATCAAGTGGGACATAAAGGTCTCCTCCAGCGTCTACTATGGGACCTCTTTCAAAGCCAAAATAGAGCCTTTGAATCTGGCAGAGTTTGAAGATTTCCAGGGTTCCACTAATGGCACCAGCAAAGTTGCTTTGGCTTTCCCGGTGGACCTGGTAATTTGCTATATACTCCTTCATGTTGTCCTTTGTGGGTATGACAAAGCGCTGTAAATTATCCCGCTCTACCACCATGTTGTAGAGGATTACCCCAGTGAAGTCTTTAAGAGTTCCCACCCCAAATTCTATTGGTAGGTCAAAGACTCCCATGGCCAAAGCAAAGTAGCAGCGCTGCATTTGAAGGTCGTAGCCAAAACGGGACTCTACCTTGACCACTGATGGGCAAAGATTGCTTAAGAAGCCCAGCATTAAATCATCAGTAGCGTACTCTACAAGACCCTCCTGGTTGTCACTGCTTTTAGGTACCAGTGCACCCTCCACTTCAAAGCACTCATCAAAGCTAGCTTCAAGGACTGCAAGTGAGTCTTCATAGAGGACCTCTGGAATTTTAGAAGCTGTCTTATCTAGATAACAGGCTATAGAAATCCTGTCCTTACTTTCCTCTAAAAGGGGGATATTTTCGGCAATCTCCGTTGCCCCAAGAAGGCTGAAAACATTTAGACTCTCTTTGGGATTACCCATAATGCTTGGAACATCTCTTAGGATGTTCTCAATATCCAAAGCTCTTACTTCCATGGTGAAACCCTCAAAGTCTACATTAATAGGCTTGTCTAGGGCAGCAGTGCCATAGATTTTTTCTTTGCCTTCGTCTTTTACAGCATCCTGGGGATTAGCTGGAATTAGGAGCTGGGAGAAGGATAAAATATCGTCATTTTTTATCTCTTTAATGATCACATCAAAAGATCCATTTAAGAGCATTCCATCTGGGTTTACCCAGCCACCGCTAATGCTTAGATCTATACCCTCAGCCAGGGCAGCCTCTATTTCTATGGGAGCCACTGAGCAGAGGAATTTTCCGACTTCTCCATCTTCTGATTTTTGATTTGTATAGAGCTTTACATCAACCCAGTTTTTTTGGAATAAGTCTACTTCTACCTTGGCATTTATTTCCAGGTTGACTCTATTGGCATAGAAGTCAAGTAGACAATCAAAGACCTTGACGTTTTCAAAGCCTCCAAGCTCTTCACCAAATTCAGCTTCAACTCCTGCCTTGCTATAGAGGTAGTTTTGATAGTTGAAGCCATTTAGGTCATAGAGCATTTCTCCGGGTTCTAGGCTAAATACTATGGGCTTGTGGGATTTTGTTCTTATAAAGCTCTCTGGTAGGCTGAGACTTCCTTCATCGTAGATGATACCCACCCAGAAGTCCTCCTGGGTCTCCTTGGGAGTCCTAATAGTTCCCTGGCCATCATCCTTGATTTTTATAAAGGCCTCTCTATCCAGGTCAACCTTGACTGTTTTTGCTTCAACAACTATGGCCTGACTACGCTGGTCTTCCATGTTTAGGTTGCGGTTGGTTATTCTAGTAGGAGTAATGGTTGTTTCCTCTACCAAAAAGCCCCTGCCATCCCACTCCCTAATGTTAAGAGGAATACTGGAGCAGCTCTCTTGGAGCTCCAAATCACTTGGAACAATTAGAAGGCCATTTTGCTGGACGGTTCTACCATACTTAATCAAACTGTCTATTAGCTTTGCTTTTTCAATGACTGTAAGGTCCTTGCCCTCTTTGAAGCTTTCTAGTAGCTGGTCTAATTCATTTTCGTCTGGGTGACCACCCACATAGGAGACAGGTGCCCCTATACCCTCTGCTGAGCCATGCTCAAAGGGCAGGATTAGCTTGCCATTGAAACCCGACTGATTTGATATTTCCCCATCGTTAAAGAGGATGCTTATATCTGAAATTCTAAGAGCAGATCCTCCTGGGACAAGAAGTTGCAGGCTCTGCTCAACTTGGGAGTTGATTTTCCCATTGATTTTCCCTTCTAAATCAAAGGAAAGGAAGAAGGAATTATCAAAGAAGATCCCCTCATTATTAAGGGTCTCAAGGTGGCACTTCATGCTGAGCCTGGTCTCACTACCAAGTAGAAGGGTAAAACCACTGGTCTTTGGTTCTAAACTGATGATACAACCATCTCTATTAAAGAAGGTGAACTGCCTATACCTAAACTCGGGCAAAGCCTTTTTGACTCTGATATAACCAAAGTTTAGTATCTCGTCTTCAAACTCAAGGGAGTGGAAGCCTCCAAATAAGTTGCTATCCTCATTTGTACTTTGGAGGATCCCACTGACAAAAGAGGGACTGTCTTCCTCTGCATCAACGACTAGGTTAGAGAGGGTTATACCAGTTTTATCAAGCTCAAGCACCTCTTCAATATAGACTTTTCCCCTAACCATACTGCCAAGTTCTTGGTTAAAAAAGGCACCTATAAAGCGAACTGGGATGGGCTCCTCAGCTCCAATATCCAGGGTGGCGCTACCACTTAAACCAAGTAGGGTTGGAACATCATTCCTATCTATTTTAATATCTGTCAATAGAAACTCAGAACATTTAATGCTTCTTTTTTCTAGAGCAGCTATTATGTCAAGATTTAGCTGGGGTTCTAGAGCTATGGTAGTGAGATTAAGGGGTTGGCCCTCATAGTTCAGGCCTAGATTGAAGGCTAGAGTCTCCTGATTTCCTTCAGGTATTTGGCTAATGGGAGGTAGGGCCTCAACGGTTAAGAATACTTCTTTTCTATCACTTCCCGCTGGGTTTTCCACCTGAATATAGAAGCTATAGTTTCCTGCTTTTATGGAGGGCCCTATCTTTAAGAGACCATTATCAAGGCTAACTTCCTTAGGTACACTCATCTTTTCAGATATAGGTTTTAGCGACCAGGTAAGAGGCTCTGTTCCATAGGCATAGAAAAGTTCAGAGAAATCATAGCCTTTGATCATGGTTAGTCTAAATTCATCTCCCCGTCTTTGGAGCTCTGGAGCTTCTACTCTCTCTTCTTCCATTACGGATAGGTGGAAGCTGTCCTCATCCTCGCCCAGGTCATTTTTGGCAGTTAAACTAATTTCATAAAGACCAGGACTGATGTTATTTGGAGCTACAACAAGCTGGTCTTCCTCATTAAGCCAGAAGCCCTCTACCTCCACCTTCCTGTATGCCCCTGTACCTGAAATATTTGTTATATCCCATACATTTTCAAAAGCTTTAAGGCTTAGACTAATGGGCTGGCTACCCTTAAGACTGTAGGGAGCAGAAAAGCTAGAGCCCTGAGTGATAATGTAGCGAGACTCATCAAAATTCACCTGGGGATACTCTAATAGAGTAATTTCAGGTGGGACAATAGGCTTGAAAATCGGCTTAAATTCCACTTTAAAGAAGACGGGGTCTGAGAAGTCTGATAGGTAGCCTCCCTTGTCAAGAACCTTGGCCCGGTACCAGTTGGGTGCATAGATGCTGGCAGTGCTATCTGTCCAGTTGGTTTCAAAAACAAGGGGACTGGCCTGGTAATATTCGCCATTCTCACTGTCACTGTGGTAGAGGATATAGCCTACTGTATCCTCCCTGCACTGTTTCCAATCTAGGTTTTCCATTTTTGGGCTATCCCAGCTCAGGGCTATTTCGCCCTCCTTTAGCTCAGCCTTTAGTCCAGTTAGTGGATCAAAGGGACGGTTTCGCCTGGGTGTAGCTTCCAAAGGTTCAGGCTTTAAGGACCCTAGATTATCATCATTCCAGGCCTGGACTGTGTAAAGGTAGGTTGTGCCAAACTTTGCACTTTCGTCCTTAAAGGATAGGGGTTTGTAGAAGACTCCACCTTCAGCCTGGATCTCATCTTCACTAGCAGCAGGGATTTCACCTAGCTTAATCCACTCAACTTCCTTAGCCATTTGAAAGCTAAGATCACTGTAGGAGGCTAGGGCTAGAGGGCCAAGTTTTTCCATTATATCTGAGTAGGCAGCTAGGCCTATATCCTCTGAGACAAGATTTAGCTTATCTGCAATGTTATCAACCCTTAGATCCATTGTCTTAAACCTATTAATAGAATTAAGAGTAGCATTTTGACTAATATAAACATTTCTGCCTAGATCTCTACTTAAGAAGTGGGTCATGTACCTATCTTCTTCAGAAGGGCTCTTAAAGAGGATTTCAGAAACTGTCTCATGATTGGAAATGAATTTATCCAAGAGCTCTTCACTGACCTTGGGAATTTCTGCTCTATAGATTTCATATCTTTCGCAGTAGTCTACTGGGGTAAAATTAACCTCTATCCCATCCTTACTAGAAAGGGGTAGGAGTAGGCCAGGAGCCTCGGGGGGCTTGGTAGCTGGTACACGGATTTTATCCATGACCCCAACCTGGGATTCTACAGCCCAGGGAGTTACTGAATGGACCTTATAGTAATAATAATGGGCGTGGGTTTGTTCTACCCTTTCTGTGTAGGTATTGTCTTTAACATTATCTCCCACCAGAATCCATTCTAAATCCTTGGCCTCTTTAGGAGTCTTAAAGTTATCAACTTCACTGCGGTAGATCCTGTAGAATTTAATCTGGGGATCTTCAGGGTGCTGCCAGTCCAGTTTTACATAGCCACCTTCAAAAATATCCTCGAAGTAGTCATCTATATCGTGTTCCATGCGGATTTTTTGTTTGTATTCCAAAATCCCATCTGTGTCTTCGGGCTTGAGGGTTATTAGGAAAATATGTAGGGCTTCAGGACCTGAATCCAGGCCCTCAACCAGGTAACGATTTTCCTGGAGAGGCTCTGAATTGAGTTTAACCCAGTTGCCCATCTGTAGGAGTTCACTTCGATTAAGGGACTTAGCTTCCTCTAGGGAGGAGAAGGAAAACATGGGTCTATAGACCTCGTAACCTCCAAGGCCATCTCCGCTGTAGGCCGGCCATTTGAGGTAGGCAGTTTGATTGGGGTAAACATCCTTTCCCAGAATAGCTAGGAAGCAGTGGATATACTTTTCCTCTGGCAGAGTGTCTAGCTCTATGGTCAACAGCTTAGGTGAAAAGTCCGTTGATATGGATTTTCCTAGCCCCATGGTCAAAGAATCGGCATCTTTAATAGACTCAGTGTCGGTATCATACTGTCTATAGGCTATTACTCCCTGATCCTTAAATTTATCGAAATTGCCCTTAGGAACCAAAGCATCAAGCTTGACTCCTGCAGGTATTACTGAGTAATCTGGCAGCTCTTTAGAGAGCATTTCTATTTGGATTTTCTTGGGTATCTCAGGAACCTTGTCTGTAGCAATACCTAGGATGGCGGACTGGGACCAGGCACTTTCATTATTCCAGCTATCCCAGGCTGAAATCCAGTATTTATAGCTGGTGCCTTCTTTGACATTGCCATCGAAGTAGACTAAATCTGGATTCTCAATACTATCCTCTTTTAGAACCAGGTATTTGTATTTGTTTTTCTTTGTTATGGAGAAAGAATTTTGTGATAGCTTTACATCTGTTTTCACAAGTGGTTTATTATCTTCTTCCTCCTTCATCCCGCTATCCCTTAATGATGGTTCCAGGGCTGCAGGGTTATCATAGGCGATATCAGCTATAAGCTCGGGCTGGCCAAAATTCTTTGCTCCTAAGGCTTCAGCTCTATAAATGGAAAAACGCACTGTATCTGAAGAGTTAGACAGGATAGGTAGGACTATGCCCGTTTTATTTTTATTAGCACTAATTACCTCTTCAATAAGTTGGTGGTTTTCCTTATCCTGAGCCTTGGGGTCTGACTGCACTACAGCAAGGAGTCCAGGTGAGGTTGGAGGGCTAATCTTCTCAACCTTTATATCAAGGATGTCAGAGTAGGGGCTCTGTCGACCGAAGATATCTATGGAGTAAACTCTATACTGGACCTCAGTGCCATTATCTAAAGGATCTTCAAAATGTATGGGGCTTTCTATGTAGAGATTGACTTCATCCAGACTGTAGGCAGAAACTACAGGTTCTGAGGTAATCTTAACAAAATCTCCTTCTCCTTTAATCTTCCTCTCAATATGGTAACCACTTATGATTTCATTTTCTTCTTGGTTTTCAGGAGGATTCCAGCGCAGCAAAACACTTTCATCTATTCCAAAACCTTTAAAGCTTCTAGGTGGGCTTAGAGGAGTTTCCTTGCCGTAAATAACCAGTCTGATATTTTTGTGGTCCTGGTCTCCCTCCACTAAGTAGTTTATGCTATCTCCTTCTTTAAAGGAGAGGCCTTCTAGGTCATCTTTAAATAGAAAACCTGCAAGTTCAGCAAATTCATCATCAACTACACTAAGGGCAGCAATTTGCTCTCTGGCATTAAGTATTTCTAGGGCTCGCTCTAGGATTCCTTTTGAACCCAGCCTAAGAGCTAGGGGATGGAGGGACTCGCCTAATGAGTCCTCTATTAAAATTTTTCTCCATAGAAGAGACTTCCTGCCACCGGCTGTTAGATGGGAATTTTCCTTTCTATTTTGGACAAGTAGGGCCTGGCCATCATAGTCGCTATCGGGGACTTTGTAGCCTGGGTTAGAAGCAATGGTAATCTGGGTTTCTTTATACTTGTCAAAGTCAAATTCTCCGCTTATCAGTTTCTTTTGAGCCTCAGGATCTGCCACATAGGCAGCCTTTCTAAATTCTTCCTGACTAAGACCAAAGCTAGTAAGGTCTTCTTGGCTGATTGTAGCTACCTTATATAGTTCTTTTATTAAGTCGGAGTTTTCCATCTTAAAGTCAGACTCTAATACATTTCTAGGCGAGGCTATACCCTCTTTTAGTAGAACCCTTTCATTTCCGTTTGTTCTGTAGAGTTTAAAGCCATCCTCTGGTAGCCACTCACCAGTAGGAAATATATGGAGCTGGACCTGGCCATCTTCCCAAATTGCCTTTATCTCAATTTCAGGAGTCAGAACTGTAAGGTCATCGTAACTTGTGGGTTTCAAAAATGAGCTTGTTTTGCTTTTAAGTCTAGCAATATCCTCATAGGTTTTAACCAGCTTATCCAGGCTGGCCTGCTTAATATTTGGGTTTCCTTTTTCATATTTGCTTAAAACTGCTTTAACTTCAGGACTATCTTCCTTTGGATCACTTGAGGGAAGCTGGGAGACTTCAGCACCAGACTGGCTTATTTCTTCAACCTCTTCTTCACTTAGTCCCTGATCTTCTAGCAGGGCTTGGTAGTCCTTTGCTAGTTCATCAAGCTGGTCATTTAGGTCCCTGAGGCTGGATAGGGACCAGTTAGAGTCGACAATTTCATTAATTGATTTGGCCTCGAGAAGCTCTTTTGCAATTTGAGGATTAATAAGTAGGCTTTCAGCACTGGGTAATTTACTATGTAGTAGGTCATCTAAAGTCTGGGGCTCTGCCTCCTCCTCATAAAGAATATAGTCTCTATCAGGTAGGTAGGAAAAGCTTTCTTCTCCTTCTCTAGCAAGAAAAAACACCAGGCCAGCTATTAAGACCACTGAAATAATGACAGCCACTTTGGCAAGAGGACTTTTCTTAAAATAGGCTATTATAGAACCTAAAAAGGGTTTGTTATTTTCCATGGATTTCCTCCCTTTTATACCTATAAGTCTTCATATGATTTGAAAATCGGGATTATAAACAGGCCTATAGGAAATCTATGCGCTGTATTGATAAATGAATTGTAGGATTGAGAATTGTTTCCGCTAAGATTATGATAGAAGACTCTTAGAAAAATAAGTCAGCGGTCGGCCTTTGGGAAGAGAGGGATGGTTCTAGGTCGAAAATATATGAACACTGGGTTATAGGTAGGTAAAGGTTGAAAGAGTTAATAAATGTATAAATATCGTAGCAAACTTACCTCGAAAAAATTAATTTTTATTATTTTTATAATATCACGCTAGTTTTGATATTTCAATAGCTGGGGTCTTTTAGTAGAAAAAAAGGAAGGTTTTAATTTAAGATAAATTTTCAATCAGTAGGAGGTAAAAACTGGTCTAAACCTTCTTTATGAAAAATACCTTGATAATAATATATGAAATGAAAAAATCCCCAATCATTAGATTAGGGACTTCTTTAGAGTAAACTCTTATTAAGTGTACTTCCTATATAGTTTTTCTACCTCATCCCAGAGGACTACATTGAAGAATGCGCTTACATAGTCGCCTCTTAGGTTTTTATACTTAAGGTAATAGGCGTGCTCCCAAACATCAATTCCTAGAATTGGTAGAAAGCCATCCTTGTCCATAAGGGGATTGTCCTGGTTGGGTGTAGAGGAGAGTTTTAGTTTACCTTCTTTATTCACAGATAACCAAGCCCAACCTGAACCGAATTGGCCCAGGGCCAGGGTACTTAGTTTTTCTTTGAAGACCTCAAAGCTTCCAAATTCTTCTTCAAGTTTTTTTAGGAAGACTTGGCTGGGCTGGCCACCCCCACCTGGTCCCATTGTGGCAAAGTAGAGATTATGGTTGTAGAAGCCACCGCCGTTATTTCTAATGGCTGTACGGATAGCCTTATCCTCTACCTGGTCAAGGGAGGCCAGAAGATCCTCAATATCTTTTTCTATGCCAGCTTTTTCAACAGCGGCATTTAGGTTGTTTGTATAGGCTGCGTGGTGCTTGGTATAGTGAGTCTCCATGGTAAGGGTATCTATATGAGGCTCTAGAGCATCAAAGGAGTAGGATAATTCATATTGCTTAAACATTTAAAACCTCCGTTTTTAAGTCCTTATTTCTTACTATTATTATCTATACCCGCAATCTTGACTAAAACACTAGGGATTAAAAAGTCTTAACATGCTCTTGTAAAAAGTATATACTTTAGGAATCTAGGAGGGACTATGGTAGAGATAATCAAGATAAAAGATAGAGAAGTTAAAAAGGCTATTACAAGGTTGATACTTGAGGGTCTACCTGAATGATTTGGCCTTGAGGATGCCAGGGAAAGCTACATAAAAGAGGTGGGAGAATTAGATTACTGGGTAGCCTACATAGAAGATGATGCTGTGGGTTTTATTGCCCTTTCGGAATCCAGCTCTGATTGTGGAGAAATCCACTCCATGGGTGTGAAAAAGGAGCTTCATGGCAGGGGTATAGGAAGAAGCTTGGTAGAGGAGCTTGAGGATTCTGCTAGAGAAAGCTATAGTCTGCTCCAGGTTAAGACAGTAAATGAAGGCCACTATGACGAGTATGATAGGACAAATGCTTTTTATAAAGCTATGGGCTTTTATAAGCTTGAAGTTTTTCCCGACCTATGGGATTCCTGGAATCCCTGTCTTATCTGGGTTAAGTCACTTAAGGATTAAAAAGGAGGCCTAGGCCTCCCGCTTTTCTTCTTCAAGGAGTCTAAAGTAGGCTCCTTTTTTATTTACCAGCTCCTCATGATTGCCCCTCTCAATGACCTGGCCTTTATCAAGGACTAGGATTTGGTCTGCCTCCCTAATGGTGGAGAGACGGTGGGCAATTATTATAGTAGTCCTATCCCTACTAAGCCTTTTAATACTTTCTTGGATTAAGGCCTCGGTCTCTGAATCAATACTAGCTGTGGCTTCATCTAGGAGAAGGAGCTTAGGATTATGGGCCTGGGCCCGAGCAAAGTTTATAAGCTGTTTTTCACCTGAGCTTAGATTGGCTCCGCCTTCTTCTATCATACCATCTAGACCTTGGTCGAATTTCTCAAGGAGCTGATCTGCTCCAAGGGCTTTAAGGGCTTCTAGGGCCTCCTGTTTAGTTACATCCTTTCTACTAAAGGCCAGGTTGGCATAGAGACTGGCCTTCATCAGATAGGGGTCTTGGAGTACCATAGCACACTGATGCCTAAAGTCCTTAATATCAAGACTTGAAAGCTCAGTGCCATCTACTAGGATGGACCCTTCTGTGTAGGGGTAGAAGCCAAATACCAGGTTCATAATTGTACTTTTTCCTGAGCCTGTTGCCCCAACTATGGCCAAAGTTTTTCCCTGTGGAAGTAGAAAGCTAATATTTTTAAGAACAGGTTGGTCCTCGACATAGTTGAAGGAAACATTCCTAAATTCTAGTTCACCCATAAATTCAATTGTTTTATCTTTTTTCTCATCAGGCTTCACATCAAGAAGTTGCCCCAGGTGATTATAGGCACCCTTGGCACTTTCAAGTTGGCCTACCCTTTGCATGATGTTTTGGAGCTGGTTAAATATCTTCATGGTGAAGTCAATTAGTAGGTACATATTACCCAGGCTAAGTCCCTGTCCTTTATAGTGACTTAGGCCAAAGACTAGGAGGATAATGGCCCTAGTAAAAGCTCCTAGAAAGCCTACGGCATTCCAGCTTGCAAGGGCTTCTAGTTTTGTCATTTTTATGCCAGTATCATAGAGTTTTTCGCTTATACCTTCATATTCACTAAGTAGGAGGTTTTCCTTACCCATGCTCTGCATTAGTTCCATGCCTTGAATGCTTTCATTGACATGGGCGTTGACTGCGCTGAGCTCCTTTCTATACCGGGTGTTGTAGGTCTGGGCCCTGGAACTATAAAAATAAATAAGTCCTATCATAAGGGGGAGGGGGATTAAAGCAATTAAACCAAGGCTTCTTCCTCTTATAAAAAGAATAGTGTAGATGCCCACAAGGTAGAGTAGAGCCAGTAGCATCTGGGAGAGGACGGTTTGAAAAAGGATCCTTACATCATTGGCATCATTAACAAGGCGGGATACCAAATGCCCAGTGGGGTGGCTATCAAAGTAGGAGGTGGGTAGGGCCTGGACCCTGTGGAACATTTCCCTCTGGAGGTTTGAGGCTATGGCATTGGCACAGCGCTGGAAGCCGTAGTTTGATAAAAAAGAAAGGCTAGCTCCTAACAGGACTGAAGTTAGATAGACTATTAGTAGTAGGACAAAAAACCTAGGATCCCTAGCCCCTTGTCCCTCAAGTAGCTGGCTATCAAGAAGGTTAGCAATTATTAGGGGAGAAAGGAGTTCTAGGCCAACAGTGGCAAGGGCCAGTAGAAAACTAATAAAGAGGTTCTTTTTCTCCTTAAGCGCAATTTTAAGCAGGAGTTTTTTCATCACTTCCTCCTTGCTTGAGCCATTGGTCATAGTACCAGCCTTTATTTTTCATTAGTTCTTCGTGGCTTCCTCTTTCACTTATCCTGCCCTGGTCCATAACTAGGATTTCTGAGCAGTTTCTTACAGCACTAAGCCTGTGGCTGATGATAACAAGGCTGGTATCTTGGGGGAGATTCTTTAGGTGCATTTCTATCTTGGACTGGGTTAGGTTATCAACTGCTGAAAGGGTATCATCTAGGAGGAGAAGTTTTGGGTTTCTGTAGAGGGCCCTGGCTAAGCTCAGCCTTTGCCTTTGGCCTCCTGATAGGTTTATACCATTTTCGCCTAGGAGGGTGTTAACGCCTTCTGGCATTTGTTTTAGGTCAGTAAGAAAACCCGCCCTTTCAAGGACTTCTAGGATATCATCTCCATCTTCACCAAGAGTTATATTTTCTTTTAAGGTTTTTGAAAAGAGGACATGCTCTTGTGGGACATAGCCCAGGCCCTGTCTATAAAGCCCCAAGTCTAAATCTTTAAAGGCAGTCCCATCTATGGTAAGCCCTTCAGGAATAGGATAAATAGCCAGGAGTTGCTTCATAAGGGTAGTCTTACCTGAGCCTATGGGGCCAACAAGGCCTAGGTGTTTACCTGGCTCTAGTTCTAAGCTTATATCTTCAATTCCTTGACTTTCTGAGTACTTAAAGTTTACCTGGGAAAAGCTAATTATATTTCCAGGAATTTCTCCATCCCCTTCAGGCAGGGGCTCATCATCAAAGTTTAGGAGATCTTCAATCCTGTTCCAGCTGGTTATAGCCTGCTGGTTGACAGCCATATATTCGCCAAAGGCCATCATGGGCCAGGCCAGCATTCCAAGATAGAGGTTTATTGAGATTAGGCTTCCTAAACTAAGCTGGTTTTTAGCCATTAGATAGGAGCTTAGCCCCATGGCCAGAAAATAGCTTAGGCCTGGTATGGCTCTAGTTGTTAGATTAAAAAGGCTAACATACTTTGATACATCATTTCTGTGATTCATAAGCTCTTTACTTAGCTCACCAAAGATTTCTTCCTGCCTATCTTCCTGGACATAGGCTCGTAAGACTCTTAGGCCCTTTCCGTGGGCTAGGACCATGGCTGAAAGTTTGTCGGTGCTTTTTTGAGCCGCTGAAAATGACTCATCTATCTTATCCTCAAGGTATTTGGAGGCAAGGATAAGTAGGGGAAAGGGGAGAATGCTAATAAGGGTTAGCTGCCATGAAATCCTCAGCATTAGTAGGAGGATAATCAGTGGGTAGAAGGTTGAATCCATTAGAGTCATGATTCCAAAACCAGTATAGTCACCTATGCTGGACACATCAGAAGTAGAGCGGGCCATAATTTCACCACTACTGTGGTGGTGGTAGAAAAATGGATTCTGCTTTATAAGTTTTTCCATGATTTTTTTTCGTATTTCATGCATGGCTGAGTAGGCATTACTAAATAGGTGGTAGTCAGCCAGATAGCCTAGTAGATAATTGATTAGGCTAAGAATAAAAAGAAGGCTTACAAGTGTAATAAAGGTCTTGTAGCTAAGGGTAGAGGCCTTAATGCCATCACTGATAAGCCCTACCAGCATGGGGGGAACTAGGATAAAAATATCTATAAAGATTAGAGAGATTAGGGCGATTAAATAAGGCTTTTTATGGGATTTAAAGAACCAATCAAGCCTAGAAAATAATGTAAACATTTCTACCCCCCCGTATAAATTCAAACTAGTTAAAAGATACCACTTAGGCTTTTAGAAAGTCAATAAAGTAGCCTGCTTATTTCAGGTTTTTTAGGTGAGTTTATAGGACAAAAGAGTTGAGGTTAGACTTAGATATGCTTTAAACCAAGTAAAAAAGCTTAAACTTTGAGAGTGCTTCAACCCTATCTGTGAGGTTTAAATTGGGTAGATTTATAATACTTAAGTGGTTATAATAGGGGGCAGAGGATAATTTACCTATGAAAAAACTACAAATTAATTGCACTCAAACTACCCAGGGAAGGGTAAAGCAGCTTAAATCCAAAGGCCAGGATTTTCCAACTATCATAACGGTGGAGTATGAAGTGGACTCTACTTTCTATGAAATCCGCGAAAGCATTAAGTTGAAGAGTCAGCCTATTAGAAAAGGTTCTATAACTATAGGTCAAAAAAAAGTTGCTATAATGGGCAGTAGTTCAGTTGGAAGCCTTGTTAAAGTCAACTATAATCCAGATAATCCATCTGAAGCCTATCTTGCAGATAATATTGGTAAGGTTAATGTTTAGGTTAAGTAGGCGGAGATGCAGTTTTTTATAGAAAACCAAATAGGCCTTTACTTTCCAAAAACTATGGTGTATGATTGTAATATCTTTCGATGTACCAAATACCAGCCTATTTTTACATCACAGATGTAAACATATGGGCTTTTTTAGTGTCGTGGAAGTAATATTTATTTAGGAGGTTTCTTTAATGAATAAAGGAACAGTAAAATGGTTTAACTCAGCAAAAGGATTTGGATTTATTTCTAGAGAAGATGGCGGCGGAGATGTTTTCGTACATTTCTCAGCTATTCAAGGCGACGGTTACAAAGAACTACAAGAAGGTCAAAAAGTTAGCTTTGATCTAGAAGAAGACACTAGAAACGGTAAAGGCGAGCGTGCTGTTAACGTTGTAGTAGAAGCCTAATTTAATAATCAGAATGAAAAGTCTGCTTTAAAAGCAGGCTTTTTTTCTGCTGTAAATAGACCCTAGCTGTGGTATGATTAAGGCTAGAAACTAGGAGGGCATTTATGAAGTTCTATGCAATTGTCCTGGCGGCAGGTAAGAGTCGCAGAATGGGTGAGGGTACCAATAAACTCCTTCTACCTCTGAGAGGGAAAACAGTTATAGAAAATACCCTTGATTTCTTTTGTAAGGATGAAAGACTTAGTGGAATCTTGGTGGTAACATCGGACCCCTTTATTGAAGCCCTGGCTGTGGATAGGGGCTGCAGGGTGGTGGCTGGAGGAGAGGAGAGGCAGGAATCGGTCTTAAAGGGCCTGGCGCTTTTAGATAATGATGACTATGCCTTTATTCATGATGGTGCCAGACCCTTTTTAAGTGATGCTCTTTTTGATAGGTGTTTTGCAGAGGCAAAGAGTGGTAGGGCCTTTATTCCAGGAATACCAGTTACTGATACCCTAAAACTAGTTCAGAATGGCCAGGTAGAGGCAACCTTAAATAGAGATAGTCATATCTTGGTTCAGACTCCTCAGGGGAGTCCAGTAGGTAGGTTAAAGGAAGCCTACGCCCTAGTAAAGGAGCAGGGTTTTTTTGTAACCGATGACTCTTCTGCCCTAGAGCTCCTTGGTGAAACAGTCTATGTAATTGAGGGGAGTGAGGATAATAGGAAAATAACTTCCCCTGCGGATATGAGGTATCTCAAATGATTAGGATAGGTCAGGGACTTGATTTTCATAGGTTTACTGAGGGTAGAAAACTTATACTAGGTGGAGTAGAAATTGATTATCACCTGGGCCTAGCAGGCCACAGCGATGCAGATGTCCTTTTACACTGCCTTAGCGACGCTATTCTAGGAGCTTTAGCTCTTGGAGATATTGGGGAGCACTACAATGATAAGGATCCTCGCTGGAAGGATCTGGATTCTTCGATTATACTTAAAGACGTCCTGGAAATGACTAGGAAAAAGGGGTATAATCTTGTGAATATTGACCTAACTCTTATAGGTGAAGAGCCCAAGTTAAATCCATATAAGGAAAAGATAAAAAATAATCTGGGCCAGCTTACTGGCCTTCGTATAGATAGAATTAATTTAAAGGCTACAACAACGGAGACCATGGGGGACCTAGGTAGAAAAGAAGGTCTAGGAGCCCTGGGTGTGGTTCTATTAGAAAGGACTAGAAATGAGTGAACATTATAAGTTTAATCCCAATCCCAAATGTGAGTATTTTCCCTGTCATAAGGGGGTTCCTGAAGAGGAGTTTAACTGTCTATTCTGTTACTGTCCCCTTTATTTATTAGGAGAAGAGTGTGGGGGAAACTTTAGCTATGCTTCAGGTATAAAGGACTGTTCTGGCTGTACTAAACCCCATGATAAGGATAGCTACGACTTTATAATGAGCAAGATGCATTTAATATTTAGGAGGCAGGATTAGTGGTTAGAGTAAGATTTGCACCCAGTCCAACGGGTTATGTACATGTGGGGAGTTTGAGAACTGCCCTCTACTGTTATCTTTTTGCCCACCATAATGAGGGCAAGTATGTTTTAAGAATTGAGGATACCGACCAGTCAAGACTCGTAGAGGACGCAGTTGAGAACCTCCTTAGAGAAATGGAATGGACGGGGGTTATCCATGATGAGGGTCCCAGCCATCTTAATGGAGAGGTCAGGGATGTGGGGGACTATGGCCCCTATACTCAGAGTGAGAGGCTTGATATTTACCAGGGCTATATTAGGCAGCTGGTAGAAGAAGACAAGGCCTATCCCTGTTTTTGCTCAAAGGAAAGACTAGATGAGTTAAGAGCCTCTGGCCAACATGGCTACGATGGCCATTGTAGAAATCTTGATAAAGAAGAAGTTAATAAGAGGATTGCAGCTGGTGAGGCCCATGTTATTCGTATGAAGATGCCAAGAGATGAGGAGCTAGTTTTTGATGACCTGGTTAGGGGCAGGATTTCCATGAACTCCGATGACAGCGATGACCAAGTTATCCAAAAGTCCGATGGTTTTCCAACCTATCATCTAGCTGTGGTTGTGGATGACCATCTTATGGAGATCAGCCATGTTATAAGGGGTGAGGAGTGGCTTAGCTCCGTGCCTAAGCACCTAGTACTTTATGACTATTTTGGCTGGGAGAGACCCCTTTATGCCCACCTACCAAACATTCTTAACAGTGAAAGAAAAAAACTCAGTAAAAGAGAAGGAGATGTTTCCGTTTCTGACTTTAGAGAAAAGGGCTATCTGCCAGAAGCCCTAGTGAACTTCCTAGCTTTGGTTGGATGGAATCCAGGAGATGAGAGAGAAATCATGACCATGGAGGAGATGATCCAGAGCTTTAGCTTTGATAGGGTCTCTAGAAGTGGCGGAGTTTTTGATTTAGGTAAGCTTAACTATATGAATAACCACTATATAAGAGTGGCAGATAATGAAAGGCTCTATGACCTTTTAGACCAGGAAAAACTGGTTGGAACTGATAAGGCCCATGTGCTTGAAATAATTGAGCTTGTAAAAGAGCGGGTTGATAGGGTGCCTGAGCTCCTTGACTATATAGATGGTTTTTATAGGGAGGAGCTGGTCTTAGATGATGAAGCTAGGGCTAGTGTTGAGGATTATATGTTACCCCTTCTTGACTTCTTTGCTTCTGAGATAGAGAAGATTGAGGTTTTTGATAAGGACTCTGTTCAGGCTGCTATAAAAGCAACCCAAAAAGAGATGAATGTAAAGGGCAAGAAACTCTACATGCCCCTAAGAATTGGCATTAATGGCTCTCCTCATGGAGCAGACCTGGTGACCAGTATAGTTCTTATGGGTAAGGATATGGTGCTTAAAAGACTTAGCCAAGTAGGGGAGGTGCTATGAAGTTAAAATTTTACAATAGCCTGGGAAATGAACTGCAGGAATTTGTGCCCCTTAGGGATGATAGAGTTAGTATCTACACTTGTGGACCAACCGTTTATGATTATGCCCATATTGGAAATATGCGAACCTATGTCAGTGAGGATATTTTAGTTAGGACCCTGGAAGCCCTTGGTTACAATGTGGAAAGGGCCATGAACATTACCGATGTGGGTCACCTTACCGATGATGGCGACGAGGGCGATGATAAGATGCTTCTTGGAGCCCAAAGAGAAAAGAAAACTGTTTGGGAAATTGCAGATTATTATACCGAGGCCTTCTTTAAGGACTTTGATGCTCTAAAACTAAAGAGGCCTACTATTATTGAGAAGGCAACTGACCATATTGATGATTATGTTAATTTTATAGGAAAGCTGGAGGATAAGGGTTATACCTATCAGGCTGGCGGAAATGTCTACTATGATGTGTCTAAATTTCCTAACTATACTGAACTTAACAGGTTATCTTTAGAGGATCTTAAGGTTGGAGCTAGGGATGACGTTGTTGTTGATAAGAATAAGAAGAATCCCTTTGATTTTGTTCTCTGGTTTACCCAATCCAGGTTTGAAAACCAGCAGATGAGATGGAAAACTAAGTATGGAGAGGGTTATCCTGGTTGGCACCTAGAGTGTTCCGTAATAGCTATGAATGCCTTTGGGCCAAGAATGGATATTCACTGCGGTGGAGTTGACCATATAGCCACCCATCATACCAATGAGATTGCCCAGAGTGAGGCCTATACAGGGGAAAAATGGGTCAATTACTGGTGGCATGCAGAGTGGTTAATAGACAAGCAGGGCAAGATGAGTAAGTCAAGGGGTGAATTTTTAAGCCTAGATTACCTTAAGAGCCAGGGCTATGAGCCCATGGACTATAAGTACTTCCTACTAGGTAGCCATTATAGAAGGCAGCTAATGTTCACTTTTGAGGGCCTTGATGGCGCCAAGGAGGCCTATAGCAAGCTTAAGACTAGGTGCTTGGCACTTGATCCTCCAGTTGAAACAGATGCCTACTATGATGAGTTCTTAAGTCAGCTGGCAAATGACCTGAATACCGCCAATGCCTTAACTGTGCTTTACAAGTGCCTAAATGATAAGGAGTTATCCTCTGGAGAAAAGGCCTTTGCCCTTGCCAGGATGGATGAGGTCCTTCAACTTGGACTTTTTGAAGAAAAAGAGCTAGAACTAGGACTTAAGGAAAAAATCGAAGCCATGGTAGAGGAAAGAAACCAGGCTAAACTTGAGAAGGATTACGCCAAGGCCGACAAAATCAGAGATGAGCTTATAGCCATGGGTGTAAGTATTAAGGATAGCAAGGATGGAACAACTTGGGCCCTAAACTAGCACCAGTAAATAGATATTCACCCTTGCAGCTGGCCTATCTAGGGGATGGGGTCTATGAGCTATATATTAGAAGGTATCTTTTATCCCAGGGCTTTTTTAGCCCTGGGAAACTTAATAAACTAGCAAAGAACTATGTAGCGGCTCCCGCCCAGTCAAGGGTTTATCTTGAAATTGAAGAAAGACTTAGTGAGGAAGAGAAGGGTTTTCTTAGAAGAGGTAGGAATGCCAAGGGAGGACCTGGTCCAGCTTCTGCCAGTGCAGGTGAATACAGGAGGGCTACTGGCCTTGAGTGCCTAATAGGTGGCCTCTATGTTCAGGGTAGGCAGGAGAGGATAGAAGAAATAATGGAGATGGCTCTAGAAGTCTTAGGAAAAGATTATGAAGAAGTGGAGTAAAAACGAGCGGGTACTTATTGTTATTACCTTAATTCTACTGGTTCTTCTGTCAATTAAGTCCCTTTTTATAGATGGATATGTTCCAAGCACAGAAGAAGAAAAGGTAGTAAAGGAGCTGGCGCTTGAAAAGTTTAAAGTTAATAGATTTTCTACTTTTAAAGTTGTAAAGATTAAGCAGCTAAGTTCCGATAATTTTGATAGCCTTGATCTTGAACATGGATATATAGTAGTTATAAGAAAGTATTTATTTGGGATTGTTCCCTATGGAGAAACGAGGATTCTAAAATAATGGATGTTGTAATTGGTAAGAACCCAGTCATAGAGGCTTTAAATAGTTCTCTTCAAATTAATAGGGTGTCCTTTTCAAAGGATATCAATAGAAAAGAAATACAAGAGATTATTAAGCTTTGTGAAGAAAAAAAAGTTCCTTATAATTGGGTTGACAGGGAAAAACTAGATGAGCATGGCAAGGCCCATCAGGGCGTAATGGCTCTAATTAGTAGTGTAGATTATGCCAGCCTCTATTCCTTAATCCATAAAGAGGGTTTGATTATTCTTCTTGATGG
>LFTD01000040.1:29344-36969 GCA_001512625.1 Clostridiales bacterium DTU036
GATGCCATAGATAGCTTTAAATCAAAGGGCTACTGGGTTTATGGTGCAGATGGGGGAGCTAGGACTGAGATTGGACAAATCGACTTTCCTAAGAAGACCCTACTTGTAATGGGTTCGGAGGATAAGGGAATAAGCAGGCTGGTTGAAGAAGCTTGTGATGAGTTATTTAGAATCCCTATGGGGGAATTTGAATCCCTAAACGTATCTGTGGCTTCAGGTATTGCCTGCTATAATTACTACCTACAGCACAGGTAATTGAGGTGAAACGGCTGTAATTTAAAGTAATTTTAGTTGAATATTTATTTCTTAAAAAAGCCTTGCTATCCCGCTAGAAATAGTGTAGGATAGTAAAGGTACATGCCCTTGTGGCTCAGTAGGTAGAGCGTCGCCTTGGTAAGGCGGAGATCGGCAGTTCGAGTCTGCTCAAGGGCTCCACTTAAAAGCCTAGTTACTAGGCTTCTTTTTCTTAATATTATCTGGCTCTGCTAGAAAGTTAAGGATTGGATATAGCCCCTGGCTATATCTTTTGTAATGTTGACTTTCCAAGGTAAATGTGATAGTTTATCTTGGTACTATGAATACTTGGGAGGTAAGATATGCGCGTTCAAATAACTTTAGCTTGTGAAAAATGTAAAAACAGAAATTACAACACAACAAAAAATAAAGCCAATGATCCTGATCGACTTGAGCTTAAAAAATACTGTAAGTTTTGTAGAGAACATACAACTCATAAGGAAACGAAGTAATCATGGCTAAAACAGGAAAACCCGGATTAATGGAAAGAGCGAAGACCTATTTTAAGGGCGTTCGCAGTGAAATGAGGAAGGTAAGTTGGCCTTCTAAAAAGGAAATGAAAAATTATACGGCAGTAGTAGTTGCTATGACAGCTATTCTTGCCGCCATAATGGGATTAGCCGACCTGATATTCCAGCAGATTTTCTTGCGGTTTATTTAGGAGGTTGTTTTGGAGAAAGACTTAGATTTAAAGTGGTATGTGGTTCATACCTATTCAGGACACGAAAATAAGGTGAAGGCAACTCTTGAAAGAATTGTTGAGAGCCGAGACATGCAGGATGTTATCCCTGAGGTAAGGGTTCCCATGGAGGAAGTTGTTGAACTCAAGGATGGCCAGTATAAGACCAAGATGCGCAAAATCTTTCCCGGTTATGTAATTGTCTGTATGGATATGAATGATGAGTCCTGGTATGTGGTTCGTAATACTAAAGGAGTAACAGGTTTTGTTGGTCCAGGAAGTAAGCCAGTTCCACTTAGTGATGAAGAACTCCGAAACATGGGCATCAGCGATGAGCGGGGCCCAATACTAGATTATCAGTTGGGGGATATGGTCTCAATTAAGGCAGGTCCCTTCCTAGATTCAGTAGGTAGTATTAGTTCGATTAATCAAGACAAGGGCACACTAACTGTCCTTATATCCATGTTTGGTAGGGAGACCCCTGTTGAACTGGAATTTCACCAAGTAGTTAAGCTCTAGGAGCTTTTCTATATAGAAAGGAGATGCAATTATGGCTAAAAAAGTAGTAGGTCTAATCAAGTTGCAAATCCCAGCAGGTAAAGCTACACCCGCACCGCCAGTAGGACCAGCCCTTGGTCAACACGGTGTGAATATTATGCAGTTTACCAAAGAGTTCAATGCAAAAACCCAGGACAAGATGGGCTATTTAATCCCAGTTGTTATTACGGTTTATGCAGACAGATCATTTTCTTTCATTACAAAGACACCACCAGCGGCCGATTTAATTAAAAAGGCCCTCAATCTGAATTCTGGTTCAGGTGAGCCCAACAAAAGTAAAGTTGGAAGTATCACTAAAGATCAGCTAAAAGAGATTGCTGAGATGAAAATGGAAGACTTAAATGCAGCTAATATTGAAACTGCAATTAGTATGATCGCGGGAACTGCTAGAAGTATGGGTATCACAGTAGCAGAATAATATAACCTGTGGGAGAATCATCGTTATGACCACGGAGGAAATTTATGAGAAGAGGAAAACGCGTTGTAGACAATGCGAAGAAAGTAGATCCGCACCAATTCTACGAAGTTAGTGAAGGTGTAGAACTGCTTAAGAGCATGCAAAGTGTCAAATTTGATGAGACAGTTGAGCTTCATCTACGCCTCGGTGTAGATGGAAGACATGCTGATCAGCAAATCAGGGGTGCTATGGTTCTTCCTCATGGTACTGGTAGGGACCGTAAGGTTCTTGTTATTGCCAAAGGAGAAAAGGCCGATGAGGCTACAAGAGCCGGAGCCGACTTTGTTGGTGCTGAGGACATGATTGAAAAGATTCAAAAGGAAAACTGGTTTGACTTCGATGTAATTGTTGCCACACCGGATATGATGGGTCTTATCGGTCGACTAGGTAGGGTACTAGGTCCTAAAGGACTTATGCCAAACCCAAAATCAGGTACAGTAACCTTCGATATTGAAAGGGCTGTAAATGAGATTAAAGCAGGTAAGGTTGAATATCGTCTGGATAAGAGCAACATGATCCACGTATCTGTTGGTAAGCTTTCCTTCGATAGTGACAAACTTGCAGATAACATCAATGCCTTTATTGATGAAATCATAAGAGTTAAACCAGCGGCTGCCAAGGGACAATTTTTAAAGAATATTTCTTTATCTTCAACCATGGGCCCTGGAATTAAACTTAGTAGAGGACAATAATTTCCGAAGACAGCAGGTGCGTAAGCTTAATATCCCGCCGAGGAGTGTGTAGATTGAACTATGCCCCTTGCTGTCGCGGGGGCATTTTTCACGAGGAGGTAATGAATGAGCGAAATTCGCCAAAGAAAAGAAATGCAAGTCCAAGAGATTCGCGAAAAGTTTCAAAAGGCGAGCAGTGCTGTCATTGTAGACTATCGTGGCCTTAATGTTGCAGAAGTAACGGAGCTAAGAAGTAAGTTCCGCGAACAAAATGTTGAGTACAAGGTTTACAAAAATCGCCTGGTCAAACTGGCGCTTGAAGGGACCGATTTCGAAGCCCTTGAAGCTGAATTGACTGGACCCAATGCTATCGCTTTTGGCTATGAAGATGCAGTTGCTCCAGCCAAAATTATTAAGGACTTTTCAAAAAAGGTACCTGAGTTAGAATTAAAAGCCGGCATTGTTGATGGCATATTCTATGATGTTGAAGGAATCACTCTTATAGCTGATATCCCTTCAAGAGATGTGTTACTAGCCAAGTTCCTTGGCTCTATCCAATCACCAATATCCAAACTAGCCTATGCGCTTAAAGCTGTGGCAGATGAAAAAGAAGACTAATGGAGGAAAATATGACTATTGAAAATATTATTCAAGCTATTAAAGATATGACAGTTCTTGAACTAAATGATTTAGTAAAGGCTGTTGAAGAAGAGTTTGGCGTTAGTGCTGCTGCTCCTGTTGCAGTTGGTGGCGCTGTTGCAGGTGAAGCTGCAGCTGCTGAAGAGCAAACCGAGTTTGATGTTATTCTTACAAGCTTTGGCTCTGCAAAAATCGGTGTTATCAAGGTTGTTCGCGGCCTTACCGGTCTTGGCCTAAAAGAAGCTAAGGAACTTGTAGAGAGTGCTCCTAAAGCTATCAAAGAAGGCGTTGATAAAGAAGAAGCTGAAGCCATCAAGAAAGAACTGGAAGAAGCTGGAGCTGAAGTCGAGCTTAAGTAATTTAACTAATTATACCCCCTGTCCAGTGGATGAGGGGGTATATTTGTTTTATGGGGGATTTATGATACTTAAAGAGATACTTGAGGTTTATGAGATAATTGATTCTGCTCATGTTAGTGGTTTAGATCTTAAAGTCTATTTAGAAAGCCTTGGCGCAGAAGACATAGAGCTTAAGAGGTTAGAAACAAATAAAGGATCTACTGACTTTATTAGGATAAGCATAGCTGGTAAAAATGGTAAGTTATCAGGAGGGGCTAGCCCAACTTTAGGAGTTCTTGGGAGACTGGGTGGTCTTGGAGCTAGACCAGAAAAGATTGGTATGGTTTCAGACGGCGATGGAGCCCTAGTGGTCTTGGCTCTTGCTGCAAAGGTTTTAAAGATGGCTAGTAGGGGCGATAGGCTTGAGGGCGACCTGATAATTTCAACCCATATTTGTCCCGATGCTCCAATTATTCCCCATGAGCCTGTTGCTTTTATGGGATCTCCCGTTTCAACTGCCTTAGTAAATGAAGAAGAGGTTAGAGGGGAGATGGATGCTATCCTATCAGTTGACACAACCAAAGGTAATAGGATCCTTAATCACCGAGGAATTGCCATAAGCCCTACGGTTAAAGAGGGCTATATTTTAAGGGTTAGTGAAGATCTATTAGATATTTATGAAAGGGTTACTGGTAGATATCCTGTGGTCTTACCTATAACAACTCAAGATATTAGTCCCTATGGGAATGGGGTCTATCATTTAAACAGTATTATGCAGCCTTCTACTGCTACAAATGCTCCAGTTGTAGGGCTGGCTTTAACAACAGAAATTCCAGTGGCAGGCTCTGCTACAGGTGCTAGTCATCCACTTGACCTTGAACTTGCCGCAAGATTTTGTCTTGAACTTGCCAAGGATTTTGGCGGGGGAAGTGCAAGCTTTTTTGATGTTAAGGAATATAAACTGATTCGAGAGCTTTATGGTAGTATGGCCAACCTACAGGGAGGAAAAAAGTAAATTGAATAAGCCAATTGAAGATTTTCTTCTTGACGCTATAACTGCTATGTGATATTCTACTCTAGTATATATTTTATCATGGACAGCTATGCTTATTTTCATTTAGAAATCCCTATTTTCATTGGGAAATAGGGTGGTTTTTGAGACAAGGGGGGAAGAGCTTAATGCCACAACTTGTTAAATTTGGAGACGTGGAACGTCTATCATTTGCAAGAATCGATCAGCGGATCGAACTACCGGATTTTCTAGAAATCCAAACCAAATCTTTTCAGTGGTTTAGAGAAAAGGGACTTAAAGAAGCACTGGATGATATCTCACCAATCTATGACTATACTGGCAAAATCCTTATGGAGTTTGTGGACTATTATTTTGAGGAAGAACCAAAATATTCTGTTCAGGAATGCAAGGATCGAGATGTTAGTTACTCTGTAGCACTGAGGGTCGAAGTCCGCCTTATTAATAAGGAAACGGGAGAAATCAAGAAACAGAATGTCTTTATGGGAGATTTCCCACTGATGACTTCCAAGGGGACTTTTATTATCAACGGCGCAGAGCGGGTAATCGTCAGCCAATTAGTACGCTCGCCATCCACTTATTTTACTAGAAAAATTGATAAATCAGGAAACGAAATGTTTTCTGGACAGGTTATACCAAACAGGGGAGCTTGGCTTGAATTCGAAACAGATTCAGCTGAGAGCCTTTCTGTACGTATAGATAGAACCAGAAAATTACCAGTTACAGCCCTTGTTCGTATGCTTGGTTACGAAAGCAACGAAGCAATCCTAGAGTTTTTTGGAGAGAGTGAAAGACTCTTAAAAACTTTGGAGAAGGACTCCTCAACTAGCCGTGAAGAGGGTTATATTGAGATATATAGAAAACTCCGTCCAGGAGAACCCCCAACAATTGAAAGCGCCTCTGCTCTTATAGACTCCATGTTTTTTGATGATAGACGCTATGACCTGGCTAGAGTTGGCAGGTATAAGTTTAATCAAAATCTGGATCTTTTCCAAAGGGCTACAGGACAGACCTTAATGGAGGATGCCATTGATCCCCTTACTGGTGAGATTCTATATGAAGCGGGAACCCTATTAAATAAGAAGAATCTAAGGCATATCGAGAATGCCGGTATTAAGAGAATTGTTCTTGATGTTGAAGAGGAAAGAGTTGTGGTAATTAGTAACCATATGGTGGACATTGATTACTATATTTCTGGAGTAGACAAAGACATAATTGGGGAAAGAGTTCATTATCCAACTCTAATGGATATTTTGGAGAAATTTGAAGACCATGAAGATAGACTTGAGCAAATTCATGAAAGAGTGGATGAGCTTATTCCTAGGCATATTACTGTAGATGATATGCTGGCTTCATGTTCCTATTTCTTTAATCTAAGCCAGGGCGTTGGTGAAACCGATGATATTGACCACTTATCTAATAGAAGGATAAGAAGTGTTGGTGAGCTGCTTCAAAATCAGTTCCGTATTGGACTATCCAGAATGGAAAGGGTTATCAGAGAGAGGATGACCACCCAGGATGCAGATACAATTACCCCACAAACACTTATTAATATAAGGCCAGTAACAGCTGCTATTAAGGAGTTCTTTGGCTCCAGCCAGCTTTCCCAGTTTATGGACCAGAATAATCCATTAGCTGAGCTTACTCATAAGAGAAGGCTCTCAGCCTTAGGACCAGGCGGTCTTTCTAGGGATAGGGCGGGCTTTGAGGTCAGGGACGTTCACTACTCCCATTATGGTAGGATGTGCCCCATTGAGACCCCAGAGGGACCTAACATAGGTCTTATTTCCTACCTAGCTACCTATGGAAGAATCAATGAATATGGTTTTATTGAGTCTCCTTATAGAGTGGTTGAGCCAGGCACTGGTAGAGTCACTGATGAGATAGTTTATCTAAATGCCAATGAGGAGCGCCACCAGGTTATAGTACCAGCCAATGAGCCCCTTGATGAGAAGGGTAATATTATTGCTGATAGAATAATTGTCAGATATGACAGTGAAATTAAAGAGGTTAGCTCTAAGACCTGTACCTATATGGAGGTTTCACCCCAGCAGATGGTCTCAGTTGCTACAGCTCTGATTCCCTTCCTGGAAAATGATGACTCAGTTAGGGCACTAATGGGTTCCAACATGCAAAAACAGGCTGTACCCCTTTTAAGACCCCAGTCCCCTGTAGTAGGTACTGGTATGGAGTACAAGTCAGCCTATGATAGTGGTTCCCTAATACTTGCTGAGCATGATGGTGAAGTAATCAAGGCCACAGGTGATGAGGTAATTGTAAGAAGAGCTTCAGATGGTAGCCTTGATAAGTATGAACTCCTAAAGTTTAAGAGATCTAACCAGGGTACCTCCATCCACCAAAAGGTAGTGGCTTCAAAGGGTCAGATGGTTAAGGCGGGAGACCTTCTTTGCGATGGCCCAGCCACTGATTTAGGTGAGATGGCACTGGGCTCTAACATACTTGTTGGTTTTATGACCTGGGAGGGATATAACTTTGAGGACGCCATCCTTATAAGTGAAGAATTAGTTGAAAAGGATGTTTTGACATCCATTCATATAGAAGAATATGAATCTGAAGCCAGGGATACCAAGCTGGGCCCCGAGGAAATTACCAGGGATATTCCAAACGTTGGTGAAGATGCTCTTAAGGATCTAGACTATAGAGGCATTGTTAGAATAGGAGCTGAGGTTGATTCCGGTGATATCCTGGTTGGTAAGGTAACACCTAAGGGAGAAACTGAGTTAACACCTGAAGAAAGGCTTCTTAGAGCCATCTTTGGTAAGAAGGCTAGAGAGGTTAGAGATACCTCTTTGACTGTTCCACATGGTGCCTCAGGTATAGTTGTAGATGTCAAACTATTTAGCCGTGAAAACGGCGATGAAATGACACCTGGTGTCAATGAGCTTGTAAGGGTTTATATTGCTAAAAAAAGAAAGATAAATGTTGGAGATAAGATGGC
>LFTD01000053.1:0-1041 GCA_001512625.1 Clostridiales bacterium DTU036
ATAGATGGCAGATTAAGAGCGGGTGACCTAAGTTTAGTTACGGATATTCAGAGGGTAAGTGGAACTAATAGAAACTTCTACTCCTTTGCAAGCAAGTACTGCAGCCATCACCGGCCTTTAGTCTATCCAATTTATGATAGTTATGTGGATAAGGTACTTCGCTATTACCGCAGACTAGATGGCTTCGCAAAGTTTAGAAATGATGAGCTTAAAGACTATGAGAGGTTTGTGGAGCTTCTAAATGAATTTCGTTCATTCTATAATCTTGAGAACTACGGGCTAAAGGAAGTGGATAAGTATATTTGGCAACTGGGAAAAGAGCATTTTCCTAATAAATATTAGGCGATCCTCATAAAGAACTTGTTATTCTTTACTATTTATCTTTTGAATAATTCTTTCTTGAACTTTATAAATACCAGTGGGGTTAACAAAGTGTGTTTATAGCTGCTTGGTTAGTGTCTAAAAAAGACAAAATGAATTTGGGAGTATAATTAATGACTAGGAAAATCAAACTATGAAATGGCTAGAGGAAAATGGCTATGGGTTTGTATTCTCACTACTCATAGCCCTTGTGGCTTATAAGCTGGGAACTATATTTCCATTAGTTGGTGGACCAGTTCTGGGGATTTTAATGGGAATAATTATTAGCAATCTGGGTTTAAGACTAGAAAGGGCCAGGCCTGGTATTGCTTTTGTTTCTAAAAAAGTACTCCAGTGGGCAATTGTTTTTCTGGGAGCAGGGCTAAACCTAAATCTGATTATTAAAACAGGCATGCAGTCATTATCAGTTACCCTAATCACCCTGGCTTCGGCCTTTATAGCTGCCTATGGTTTTGGTAGGCTTTTAAATGTATCAGAAGATTTAAAGACCCTTATTGGCGTGGGCACAGCTATTTGTGGTGGTTCAGCAATTGCCGCTGTATCCCCAATTATTGAGGCTGAGGAAAATGATGTGGCCTTTGCCATATCAACCATCTTCTTATTCAACATACTTGCAGCCCTGGTCTTCCCTCCTTTAGGTCACCTGCTGGGCCTAAGTGA
>LFTD01000053.1:1062-3830 GCA_001512625.1 Clostridiales bacterium DTU036
TCATTTAGTGATGAAGCTGGGGCTTATGCCACTATAGTTAAGCTTACAAGAACCACCCTGATTATACCTATTTCTCTCTTCTTTGCCTTTAGGACCCTATCAAAGAAAAGAAAGGAAACCACAGAAGATCAAAGCCTGAGTTATAGTTTAGGTAGGATATTTCCTTGGTTTATAGTTTGGTTCCTACTGGCATCATTAATAAATACCCTGGGTATATTTGATTTTTTGGGTTTTAGCCGTTTAAGTAATTTGGCCAAGTTTATGATTACCATGGCTTTAGTTGCAGTAGGCCTCAGTGTGGATTTCAAAAAGATGAAAGGAAGTGGATTCAAGCCTATTATCTTGGGATTAATTGTATGGTTTGTAGTGTCCCTGGTCAGCCTGATTACACAATTTACAATGAGTCAACTATAGGGCAAATAGTACTATAAGGGGCTTTAGTAATGAAAAAGCAGGTTTGGGATTGAGGAGATTTTCCTTAGCTCAATAAATGCTTAAAACTCTTCTTATAAGGATTCAATGAACGAAGAGAGGCTGCTAGCCAATTCTTTACCAGGTGTACCTAAAGGGTTTAAGTGACTAGAAAGGAGCCAAGAGAGCATCCAGCATGGCTAATCACTGCAGCTGGTTTTTTTTTTAGGAGTGTTTCTAGAGCTGAGGCCTACTAACTTAGGACCATAGTAGCTAGGTTTGAATGGGCACTTACCTTTTTTATCTGTCTTGCTGTGACTTCTAGCTGGGACCATTAGTCGGTGATAGGGGCTCTCTAAAAACTTGAACCTTGTAATTAAAAAATATGCTAGATATAATTAAGACAGGTCATAGGTTGCATATTATTATTTAAAAATGGTTTTTATAACTTGGAATAATTATCTATTCATTGCCTCTAAATTAAGAAGGGAGGCCAAAACATGAGTGTTTTACAAAGTGTTATGGAGTCGTCAAGTCATGGCATGCTTATACTTAACAGCAAGGGTGTAATCACCAATATAAACCAGCAGGCTAAAATCCATTTTGGTATCTTTAATCATAGTAGTAACTCCCATGATGCTGGGAAAATAGAAGAAGGAGACCTGGTTATCATAGCTGATCCTGCCCTAGGAAAAGATGATGGAGATCTTAGGCCAGAAGATCTGAAACTTCTTGGTATAGATGATAAGCATATCCGTCCAGGCCACATGCTTGTTGCAATTGGATCTTTTCGTAATCCAGATATCAAGCCTACTTATAAAGCACTGCCTAGCGGTGAAGTGGATACACTGCATTTAGGTATTTCCTATCAAGGCACTGATATTGAGGTATCTGTAGGTAATCACGAAGCAAAGGTAACTATAGATAAATCAGTTTATTCTATACGCTATTTTAGAAGCATTGGACAAATTGTCGTTATTGATGGTAAAACAGGTCAAGTGAAATTCTGGCAGGAGAATGGTTATTCTGCAAGAAAAGAAGGAATAGGGGAGCTACTTAGAGGGGGCGATTATACTGCAAAAAGCCCTAATTCAGAAATTGAAGTAGTTGGATATGATTTTAAGAAATTCTTTGAAGGCAAACTTTTTGAACGGCATCTAAAAGAGGTTATGGAAGGGAAAGCTGCCTTTTATAAGGATATGAAGTATGAAATCAATGGTTTTGATCTTATAGCCTCAATTTTACCTATATCTAGTAAATCCCTACCCCAAGGAGCCATAGTAAAATTTCGCAACATACAAGATATCAGGGTTACTATAATGGAGCGAAATGACGCGATAAAGACAGCAGAGCGTAGCTATAGAGAGACTGAACTTGGTTCTACATCCAGTGAAGAGGATTTCACTGAGCTATTTGGTTTTGGAACCGTAACAGCTTCAGTTAGGCGCCATGCCTATAAACTATCCCAGCTTGACTGCAATGTCCTATTAACAGGTGAAAGCGGTACAGGGAAAACATTTTTAGCCAAGGCCATCCATGAGGCTCAGCCTAGAAAGGGCCCCCTAGTAATCGTTGATTGCACTACCATTGCACCTACCCTATTTGAAAGCGAGATGTTTGGTTATGTAGGAGGTGCTTTTACAGGCGCAAACCCCAAGGGTTCAAAGGGCTTCTTTGAGGCAGCAGATGGAGGCACGATTTTCCTTGATGAAATAGGAGAGCTTCCCCTTGCAACCCAGGCTAAACTTCTTAGTGTTATCCAGAATAAAGCCTTCTGCCCTGTAGGCTCTACTCAAGTGATACCTGTAGATGTTCGAATCCTAGCTGCTACCAATCGAAATCTAAAGGAAGAGGTTTCTACTGGCCGTTTTAGGCAAGACCTCTACTACCGTCTAAGCGCCTTTTCCCTTGAGCTTCCACCCCTTCGCAGCTGCCCAGAGGGTATATTTATAATCATTAATAACCTCATTGATATGATTTCCAGAAAATACAAGATGGATAAAAAAAGTCTTTCAGGAGAAGCCTTTAGCAAACTACTATCATATTCTTGGCCCGGCAATATTAGGGAACTAGAAAACGTACTTGAGAATGCTATTGCACTATCTGGAGGAGATATTATCTATGCAGATCATATCCGCCTTGAAAGTGAACCCCAGCCCTTAGATTTTAGAGCCAAGCTAAAACTCGAAGAGGAAAAAATTATCCGCCAAGCCTTAGTTCAATGTGGCGGAAATAGACAAGAAGCTATAGAGCAGCTAGGGATATCAAAAACTGCCTTTTATGCAAAACTCAAAGAATACAACATTTCCTAGTCATATAATTAAATGAAGTACAAATCAACAGGTGTTTACAAATGG
>LFTD01000095.1 GCA_001512625.1 Clostridiales bacterium DTU036
TCAAACATCTCTTCAATAAGACCAGGGCCTAGTTCTACAGATAGAGGATAGCCTGTTGTATAAACTACCTCTCCCGGGCCTATGCCGGTTGTTTCTTCATAGACCTGAATGGAGGCCCTATCTCCTCGCATCTCGATAATCTCTCCAATTAGGCGATTTTCACTTACGAGGACCACATCATAAACATTGGCTTCTTCCATGCCTTCGGCCACAACCAGGGGACCGGAGACCTTGATTACTTTTCCTGTTTTCAAATTTTCGTCCTCACCTTCTAAAGAATATTTGATCCGACGGCTTTTTCAACATTTCGATTTATCTTGTCCATGCCAATGCCAAGACTTCCTGCACCGCTTGGAATCAGGATAACCGCCGGAGTTAAAGCATCATCATAGCGGGCAATGGTTTCAGGAATCTGCACCGCTAGCTGCTCAGTAATAAATATAACACCTACATCTTCTCTGGCCAGTCTATCTAGAGTGTCCCGGGTCTCACCACTATCATGGGGACTGTAGATTTCTAAACCCAGGGCTTGAAAGGCCAGTACAGATTCCCTATCCCCTAATATGGCGACTCTATACATAACTATCACGCAGCCTTTCTTCTATCTTTTCTGGTTCAATGCCTGCAATTAGAGAAGTATAAATCATCCTAAGATTCATAATCTCCCTCTCCTTAGCTAGAAGATATCCAAAAAGAACCTCTGGGCCATAGGTGACCCATCTTCTCTCCCGGATATAGTCCATAAGGGAGTCTTCCATAAGCTTTTCCACCGCTGCCAGAGAACCTGTACTTTCATATAGGCCCTTGGCCTTCTTAAGGGTAGAATCAGAAATCTCCCTACCAAGGTTTTCATAGATTACTGCAGGCTCTTCCTTATAAAGTCTTTTAAAGGCCTCTTTTTCAATCTTACCCCCTGGGGTATAGATATCATCCAGGGCCTCGTATTCCAGCCCCTGGGCCTTGAGTCTTACCAGGGCCTTGGCATTGGAAAAGTCAATACTAAGCCTTACAAAATTTATAAAGGTTTCCTCGCCAAGATCCTGAGCCTTTTTAAGCATCTCCTGGAAATAGCTCCTATCCAGTATCAGGTCTATCCTCTGGGCGTCTCCAGTTTCTTCATAGTCTGCCAGAGCCTGAACAATAGGGGAAGGAAGATCCCTTTGATCTTCTCTTGCCAGCCTATTTCTTATCATCTCAACATCCATGTTTGGAAGCTCAAGAATAAGATTGTCTAGGGTTTGCCCTAAAATGGTCTCCTTTACAAGGACCTTGTAATTATGATAAATATACTTGGCAGCTAGGAGTTCTATTACTTCCTTGTCCTTACTCATCTCCATGACTTCTTTAAGGTTAAAGAGCCAGTTAGCATCCATGGCACGATGAAAATCTTCAGGCCGCTGGACGTTTTGGAGGTCCTTACCATAATCGCTTTCCTGGATATACTGGAGAAAGGTCTTTTCGTCTCCTGCTTGGACCAGACGCTGGAGCTGTTGAGCTTTTAAAAGTCTTTTTTCAAATACCCTTATTCTAGTCGAGGCATGAATATAGTCCTGTCGATCCATGGCTACTCCTTTCTGGAAAAGAGCAGCTTAAAAATCTCATCTTGAATCTCTTCTCTCTTATAGTCAATCAGTTCATCAAACTGGAAGTTATAGCTAATTCCAGCCTTTTCTATGATGAAGCCAGACTGGCAGTTTTCCTCAGAAAGGGGCATAAGTCCCTTAACCAGGTCTTTTTTATCCTCAGGCACCACCAGCTTTTCAGATCCATCTAAATTAAGCTTATCCATGGTCCGTTTTAGGAAGTCCAGATATCTCTCATCTGGTATTATCTTTAATTCTTCTTTTGCTTTTTCGAAACAGCTATCCAGAATTGATAGCCTCTTACTTAAGATATCGTCCCTGCTCTTAAGCTGAGCCGATGCAATCGCACGCTCTTTGTCCAGGTGTGAATCAACTTTTGCCTTCTCTATAAGTCTCTCACCCAGAGCAAGCGCTTCCTTTTTCCCTTCAGCGAGAATTTCTGATTTTTTAACCTCTAAGGCCTCTAGACTAACCTGGGCCTCCTTGGTTGCTTCTTCAAGAATCCTCTCTGTAATTCGCTCTAAGCTAGACATTGGTCCCACCTTAAATGGAGGTTGTGAACAGTAACATGATTGAGACAACGAAGGCTAGAATAGCATAGGTCTCAACCATTACAGCGTAAATAACACCTTTAAAGAAGTGATCTGGGTTCTTAGCTAGGATGTTCATACCAGCAGCAGAAACCTTGGCTTGGCAAACAGCTGATTTCCAGCCTACAAAACCAACAGGTAAACAGGATACAAAAATCCTAAACCCTTCTTGCAGGCTCATGCCTGGTGCAACTTGCAGTATAACTAGCAGTCCAATAACAAAACCGTATAGACCCTGGGTTCCAGGTAGTAGCTGAAGAATTAGAGACTGAACAAATTTTTCGGGCTCTTCTACAACGACGCCTGTAGCAGCTTCACCAGCTAGACCAACCCCAGCAGCTGAACCAATTCCTGACAAGCTAACAGCTAGAAAGGCCCCTGCCAGAGCCACAATAACTCCACCGTAGCTAACTAAAAAATCCATCATTGTTTTCCTCCTTGAGTATCTTTAATTTCAATGTATTTTGGGTTAGTTTCGAATAATTTAAAGGCCTTACCACCACCCTCGTAGAATTTTCCGAAAAACTCTACATAGGTAAGTCTTGATGTATGAACATAGGCTGATAACATGCTGAGGAAGATGTTAAAGATGTGGAAAAACACAAAGATAAATATTCCTGCAACCATGCCTAAAATTCCATTATGGATAACCATGTCCACAATAATGTTGATAGATAAGGCTATAAAGCCCCCTGAAAGGCCAAGAGCCATAAGCCTTGAGTAGGATACAAAGTCTCCTACATAAGAAGAGATGCCATAGAGCTCGTAAACTCCAGAGGCCAATCTCCCGCCTATGCTCTTTGCATCTCTGCCTGCAAAAAGAACAATTCCCACCATACCAATAATCATGACCCACTTTCCTATTGCCTTAATA
>LFTD01000007.1 GCA_001512625.1 Clostridiales bacterium DTU036
CCTAGTTCTTAGCTGTTCTTTTTCTACATCATAATCAACTTCGGAACCAAGGCTACGAAGTAAATCTATCATTACATGAACATCTAGAAGATCAGGAACGTCCTCTATTATACACTCTCCCTCTGCAAGAAGGCTAGCTGCCATAATTATAAGGACAGAGTTTTTAGCTCCAGAAACCCGAAGGCTACCTTCTAGATTGGGGGAATTCTCCACTACAAATTTTTCCATTCTGTACCCTCCTATGTTAGTTGTAGTATAGCATATTTAGGCACCTATAAAAAATGCCATTTTTTAATCTTAACCCTAAGGTTTTTATTTTCCTTGGCTGCATCAGTAAAGGTTTCTAGCAGCCTATTTCCATAGGGCCCTAAACCCTTCCTAATAAGGTCTCCATGACTAATCCTGATGGTTCTGGGTCCATCTATGGTTGTAAGTTCATCCCAAAGAGCATCCAGATTCTTACCATAGTAACTAGAAAGCTCTAATGTATCCCTTAAATAATCATGGACATCTTCCCTGCTTGTCATTTTTCTACCATCAAGCTTGCTAATCAAAATTTATCTCCCTAAAACTACTATAGTGGTCATCTGTATAAAATATCAGGCCAT
>LFTD01000124.1 GCA_001512625.1 Clostridiales bacterium DTU036
ATACTGATAAAAAAAAGAAGGAGATTAAGTTTGTGAATAATTATGGAGAAATCATAATCTATCAAACCGAAGATGGTTTGACAAAGATAGATGTTAATATTCAGGATGAAACAGTATGGTTATCTCTTGAACAGATGTCAAAGTTGTTTGAACGTGATAAGTCTACAATTTCAAGGCACATTAAAAATATCTTTGAGGAGGGAGAACTCCTCAGAGGGCCAACTGTTGCAAATTTTGCAACAGTTCAAAATGAAGGAAATCGACAGGTCGAAAGAATGATAGATTACTACAATCTTGATGTCATTATCTCTGTGGGATATCGTGTGAAATCACAGCGTGGTGTTCGGTTTCGTATATGGGCAACAAGCCTGCTAAAAGAATATATGATTAAAGGTTTTGCCATGGATGATGAACGCCTAAAAGGCCATGGTGGAGGTAGCTACTGGAAAGAGTTACTAAGCCGTATCAGAGATATTCGCTCTTCTGAAAAGGTGCTTTATCGTCAGGTGCTTGATTTATACTCAACAAGCGTGGATTATGACCCTCATAGTGAAGCCTCTGTTAAATTCTTTAAAATTGTGCAAAATAAATTGCATTATGCAGCACATGGACATACGGCGGCAGAGGTAATATTTAATCGAGTGGATGCTCAAAAACCTTTTATGGGTCTTACATCTTTTACAGGAGAACTTCCTGGACTAAATGATATCGGTATTGCCAAGAATTATTTACAGGAAAGTGAATTGAAAATTTTGAATAATCTTGTATCTGGTTATTTTGATTTGGCGGAAATTAATGCAATTGAACATAGGGCAATGTATATGGATGATCATGTGAGACAGCTAGACATGGTACTTTCTTCTGGAAATCGTCAGTTACTTATAGATTCTGGTTCAGTAAGTCATAGGCAGGCTATGGAGAAAGCAAAGTCTGAATATATAAAATATCAAGAAGCAACCCTTACTCCAGTAGAAAAAGCCTACATAGAAAGTATTAAAAATTTAGCCAAAGAATTAAATAAAAAAAAGTAATTTCGAGGTGGAAGTTGGAGGCATAATAGATGGCAAAACTTGAGTTAACTAATATGATAATGATACAAAACGCTGAGACCGGTGAAGTAGTCGTACAAAATCGGATTAAAAGCTGGCCAGGAATAGCTTTTCCAGGAGGGCATGTAGAAAATAACGAATCAATTTATGATAGCGCAGTACGAGAAATCAAAGAAGAAACTGGACTTGATATATGGAACTTAAAATCTTGCGGGCTAATGTACTGGTTTAATAACAAAACCGAAGATAGATATTTTACTTATTTTTATAAAACAAGCGATTACTCTGGAGAGCTCCTTAATGAAACAGAGGAAGGAGCAATATTCTGGGCAACTCTTGAGGAACTGATGAGAATGAAACTCTCTCCAAGCTTTAATGAATACTTACCTCTTTTCTTACAAGATAAGTATATAGAGGCTTATTGCTCTTGGAATGAAGACATGGAACCTGACCTATCCTTGGATAACCCATGGGGCATTATATACAGATGAAATACGAGAAGAACTACTGTTTCCTTTGCCTAGTTGATTATATGCGCTCTAAGTGGCTTGCTTAAAGTTAAAAAACAATAAAATTTTCAATATTTCATGGATCTCAATAATTTGAATTTGTAGGGAAGGTTAAGTAAATTTGGCGAATTGAACAGTCTTAAATAATTTCACTTAATGAGTATAATACGTAAACGACAAATCCTAGTTTTTTTGCGAGATTTCAATGAGCTTACTTGACAAGCTCATAAACAGAACTATAAAAATCCTGATGTCAAACTAATGACACATGCATAAAAGCCTCATTTAATCACCTTTCTTTGTTGAAAATGGCTGTTTTGTCCTTGTTCCCGCAAAGGGGTATCGGTAGATTTAGTCCTATAGGATAAGTTTGAATATAAACAAGATCTATTATACTGGCCTGGCAGTATATAATTATTTTTCTTTTTTTACTCCGTCAACCGCCCTGCAACGACATTCGAATCTTTAATTTATTTTGCAGGGTAAAATACAAAGATGTAGATAGCCTTACATTAATGGCTGAATCTCATTTTACCCAAAAAGTGAAAAGGGTCCTATTTACTTCCCCCCCCTATTGAATTTAATGTTCTAGTACATAAGTTGCAAACAGTTTGCTATTGAGCTTGCCCCTCCTATAAGAAATGTTCTTCTGTTTATTTCGCCAGAATCAAATTCTTCTAGGTTATCAAAATAAGCTGTTTTCACATACTTTTCTTCTTCTTTAAGGTACCTATCCACTTCTTCCTCAGGCAACCTAGGCCACATAAGCCAGAAATATCTTTTGACTTCATTATAAAACTCATCATAACTTGGTCTATCCATTTTACCCCCATTACTATCTAAAACCACATTATCATGTAGTCTTCCATCTCACGCTTCCCTAAGACAATATCCATTAATGCATACTTGGCATGATCCTCGTGGGCCTTATACTCCATCTCATAGCCTACTAACTCTCCTTCAAAGTCATCAAGATTTAAACTTATTCTTTTAAAGTTTTTACTATCTTCTGGATAGTAGTCAGCATAGATTCTATTATTTTTAACTTCAATATTCTTCAAAAAAACATTTTGTCATCTCCTAGATAAATCGAAAAGTTCCAGAGTTTGGCATTTCTCCTATGTAGAGGGGCTTACTCCCAGGAGTTTCTTTTTACTTTTAGAAGAAATATCTTGTCTTTCAATTATAAAATACCAAGACTAAACTGTCATCCCTTTTTGCCCTATTGCCTCTTAACTCACCAAAGTCCCTTACCATGACCTAGTGTGTTATCTAGTTCTAAAAGCCTTCCTTTTCTTCCATCCCCTCATTAATAACAAGAAATAAGTAAGGCGTAGGAATCTGTTCTCCTTTTAGCATCCTTGCTATATAATAAAGAGTAATTGATGGAGGAGGCTGGGCTAATGATTACAAGTGAAGAGATTAAACGTAGGCTCTGGGAAGGGGCCAATGAACTAAGAGGATCCATGGATGCCAGCAGGTACAAGGATTACATGCTGGGTCTTATGTTCTATAAATTCTTATCTGATAAAACCCTAGAGGCCTTTAAAGTTCTATCTGAGACTAAGTCTACTATTACCGAGGACTTGCTAGAAGAGTATAGACTTCAAAGAAAAGGCTTAGGGGCTGAGCTTGACCAGGGTTTTCTTAATTACCAAGGCTACTATGTTGAACCTGAGCACCTCTACCAGGTTTGGGTTAGGGATATAAATGAAGGCAGCTTTGAACTCCAGAAGGTTTCTGATGGACTTAATAACTTTGAAAGAACCATTAGCTCTACTAGTTCTGGCGGGGACTTTAAGGGCCTTTTTGCCTCTAATGCTATTGATCTAAATGATACTGCCCTTGGTTCAAATCTCAATGAAAGAAGTAAGAATGTCCAGGCCCTAATAATGCTATTTGCTGATCTTGACATGGTGGCTCTTCAAAAGTCTGATACTTTAGGAGACGCCTATGAATACCTAATAGGCCAATTTGCCATGGAGTCAGGTAAGAAGGCCGGAGAGTTCTATACCCCAAGACAAGTCAGTGAGGTAATGGCTCAAATAGTAGCAAGGTCCTCTGAAATAACTTCTGTCTATGACCCCACGGTTGGTTCAGGCTCTCTACTACTTACTGTAGGAAGCCACCTTGATAAGGACAAACGTGAAAATCTAACTTACTATGGTCAGGAGCTTAACACTGCAACCTATAACCTTACCAGAATGAACCTAATTCTCCATGGTGTTAGACCAGCCAGGATGAAGATTAGAAATGCCAATACTCTTGCTGAAGACTGGCCAGAGGACCCTTCTAAACCAGGTGAAGGAGTCCAGTTTGATGCTGTTGTTATGAATCCCCCCTATTCAGTCAAAAGATGGAATAGGAATGACCTCAAGGTTTCAGACCCTCGCTTTGAAGTAGCAGGGGTACTTCCTCCAGACTCTAAAGGAGACTACGCCTTTTTACTCCACGGACTTTATCACCTAGGTCAAGAGGGGGCCATGGCAATAGTCCTTCCCCATGGTGTTCTTTTTAGAGGGGGAAGTGAAGGAGAAATTAGAAGGAGCCTTATAGAGAGGAATTATATAGATACTATTATTGGACTACCTTCAAATCTCTTTTCTAATACAGGTATACCAGTAACAGTTTTAATACTTAAGAAAAACAGAAAGCTGGGTGAGCCAGTTCTAGTAATAGACGCATCAAAGGAGTTTATTAAGGTCGGGAAGCAAAATGTCCTCCAGGAAAAGGATATTGCAAGGATAGTAGATACCTACTCTGGAAGGCTAGAGCTTAAGGGTTACAGTCATTTAGCTTCCCTAAAAGAGATAAGAGAAAATGACTTTAACATGAACATCCCCCGCTATGTGGAGCAGATTGAAAAGGACCTTCCCCATGATGTGGATGGCCATCTTTATGGTGGAATTCCAGAAGATAATATAAAATCTCTTAAGCTTCTTAATACCTATGCCAAGGATGGTCTAGACCAGGCCTTAGAAGAACTAAGACCTGGCTATAAGAGGCTAAAGATTTCAAAGGAAGAATTTACCCATCTTATCCTATCAAACCCAAACATCCAAAAGAAAACAGCCAGACTCAGTAAAGACCTATCTAGCTATACAGATAGTTACTTAAGCAAGCTAAAAACCATAGACTCCATAGAAAGAGTTAAATACCTAAGAGAAGAAATGATGGAGGAGCTAAGAAAGCTCCTAGAAAGCTATGATTATGTTGATCTCTATGATGGCTACCAGATGATAGCAAGGCTTTGGAGTGAGTCCCTAAACGAAGACACTGAGCTTATAGCAGAAGGTGACTTCTACAGGGTAGCAAGGCAAAGACTTCCCAACATGGTGACCAAGGGAACTGGTAAAAACAAGAGAGAAGAGCAGGACGGCTTTGTAGGTGCCCTTATCCCTAACCTTCTTATAAAGGAAACCCTCTACAAAGAAGAGATAAAGGAACTAGAAAATCTCTCTGCCCTACTTTCAGAAACCGACTCAGAGTTAAATGACTTAATTGAAGCTGCCAAGGTAGAGGGTAGCGATGAGTATGAAGCTCTTAATGATTGCCTAAAAAGAGACAGCGAGGGCGAGGCAGGAAACTCCTTTGTAAAAGGCGACCTAAATAAAGAGCTAAAAGATACAGATAAAGATGATGATAACTACCCACACATAAAAAAAGCCATAGAACTTATGGACAGTAGAACAGACTACAACAGAGAAAAGAACAATAAAACAAAAGAACTAGACAGCCTAGTAGAAGATAGAATCCTAAACCTCACAAACAAAGAAATAGATTACCTCATTGAACTCAAATGGTTCAAAGAGATAAATACTGAGATAACCAGTCTCATTACAGACCCAATAAAAGAAGAGATAGATACCCTCATAGAACTAAACGAAAGATACTCTCAAACCCTAGAAGACCTAGATAGAGAGATAGAAGCCCTAGAAAAAGACTTCCAATCCCTGCTCTCAGAACTGGTGGTGAC
>LFTD01000112.1 GCA_001512625.1 Clostridiales bacterium DTU036
ATCTACGAATATGGCTGTAAACTCTTTAAAAAACGCATGGAGTGCGCCATTATGATTAAGGTAGCTGAAGCAGAGCTTAGCTTCTAAGTTAAAAGACCCCCAGGGGTCTTTTAGTTTTTCTTACTGTATTTTTCTTCCAGATCTTCAAGGTGACAGAAGATATGAACCAGATCCTCGCCAAAGGTATTAAGGGTGTAGCAAGGACTGGTTGCCACTCCGGTTTTTGAGATAGCCTCCCTTTCAACAAGGATGTTTAGCTTTCTATTAAGTTCTGTATGGCTTAAGTAAGGAATACTATCAAGTATTTGTGTATAGCTATCATTTCCTAGGGAAATGGATTTAAGGATTTCAGGAACCCATCTAAGTTTTAAAAGATCCTGGAGTAGTTCAAATCCAGATGATATTTTTACAGACATAAAACCTCCTACTAACATATTTGTTCCTTTTTGTTATTATGAGTTTAACATATACTAGGGTTACTTACCATAAAAAAATAGGACAATTACAAATATAAAAAAAAGAGAAATGTTACCCTAGCCTTTAAAAGTAGGCTAAAGCGACGAAGACTAAAAGGAGGTTTTCATGGATAAGAAGAAAAAAATGACAACTGTAGCTGGCGCACCTGTAGCCAATAATCAAGACGTAATGACTGCCGGTCCTAGAGGGCCCATGGTCCTTCAGGATGTATGGTTTTTAGAAAAACTAGCACACTTTGACAGAGAGGTTATTCCCGAAAGAAGGATGCATGCCAAGGGCTCTGGAGCCTTTGGTAAATTTACTGTAAATAAGGATATTACTAAGTATACTAAGGCAAGTGTATTCTCTGAAATTGGAAAGGAAACAGAGGTCTTTGTAAGATTTTCAACTGTTGCCGGAGAAAGGGGAGCAGCTGATGCCGAGAGGGATATCAGGGGCTTTGCTATTAAGTTCTATACCGAAGAAGGTAACTGGGACATAGTTGGAAATAATACTCCAGTATTTTTCTTCAGGGACCCACTTAAGTTTCCTGACCTAAACCACGCCGTAAAAAGAGATCCCAGGACCAACATGAGAAGTGCTACAAATAACTGGGACTTCTGGTCCTCTTTACCCGAAGCCCTGCACCAGGTCACTATCACCATGAGTGATAGGGGAATTCCCAAGTCCTACCGCCATATGCACGGCTTCTCCTCCCACGCCTTTAGTTTTATAAATAAGGATGATGAGAGGGTCTGGGTTAAGTTCCACTTTGAGACCCAGCAGGGAATAGAGAATCTTACAGACCAGGAAGCTAGTGAACTTGTTGGATGTGATAGGGAAAGTCACCAAAGAGACCTCTATGAGGCCATTGAAAGAGGAGACTATCCTAAGTGGACCATGTATGTACAGCTAATGAGCGAAGAAGAAGCCGATAACCTAGACTACAACCCCTTTGACCTGACCAAGGTCTGGTATAAGAAGGACTTCCCCCTTATTGAGGTTGGAGAACTTGAACTAAATAGAAATCCCCTAAATTACTTCCAGGATGTTGAGCAGGCTGCCTTTAACCCCTCCAATGTAGTTCCTGGTATTAGTTTCTCACCCGATAGGATGCTCCAGGGCAGGCTCTTCTCCTATGGGGACGCTCAAAGATATAGGCTAGGAGTCAACCACCACCAGATTCCTGTCAACCATCCAAAGGCAGTTAGGGACTACCATAGCTACCATAGGGATGGCCAGATGAGGGTGGATGGCAACCATGGTTCCCTACTTCACTACGAGCCAAATAGCTTTGGTGAGTGGCAGGAGCAGCCCGAGTATGCTGACCCAAGGGAAAGGGCTTTTGGAGAAATTGCTAGATACAACTATAGGGAAGACGACGATGACTACTACACCCAGCCAGGCAAGCTCTTTAGACTAATGTCTGAGGCCCAGCAGCAGGTGCTCTTTGAGAATACTGCAAGAAATATGGAGGGTGTTCCAGAGTTTATTAAGAAGAGACATATATCAAACTGCCTTAAGGCAGATGAGGATTATGGTAAGGGTGTAGCCCAGGCCATGGGACTTGATATAACTGACCTTCTCTAAATAAGTCAAAAGACCACAGGTTAATGCTTGCGGTCTTTTTAGCTTCCTAAGAAGTATGAGTCACTATCAATCATATAGTTAAGGGTTCTAACTGGGGGCTTACCATTCCTAAAGTTCAAAAATTCAGTTTGCTTATATTTAAAGCCCAGCTTCTCAATAAGCCTCTGAGACTGGTGGTTAGTAGCAAAGTGAGAGCAGGTCACAGCGTCAAGCTTCCACTTATTAAAGGCCACTTCTAAGACTGCTTGACAGGCCTCCATCATCAGGCCCTGGCCCCAGTATTCCTTGGCTAGGACAAAGCCCAGCTCCCTTATTTCTAGATTCTTATATTTGGCTAGCTCTTCTGTCCAGGGATGTTGGACACCAAGAGAGCCAATGACCTGGGGGTTTTCCTTGAAAACTAGGGCGTAGGTCCAGTCTTCTTTTATAAAGCGCTTCAAGATGGTCCTGCTTGTCTCAAGGTTTTCGTGGTGGGGCCAGCCTGCCATTTCTCCAACTCCTGGAACCGATGCGTAGCTATAAAAGTCCATCAGATCATCCATGCGCCAGGCCCTTAGAAGGAGCCTATCTGTTTCAATTGTACTTTCAGAAATCCTAATCATTTCTACCTCTAGCTATTTTGATCTATCTGGTCTTATATTCTCACAGGAAGAATTGGGGGTCAAGGGGCGGGAGCTTTTGAAGGCGGTTTTTTAGGGCATATATAGGGCAGGGTAAGATGTTATTACAGACTA
>LFTD01000033.1 GCA_001512625.1 Clostridiales bacterium DTU036
TTAATAACAAAGAGGACGGACCTCTTTTTTTAATTAGTTTATTTGTTTTTCAAACTAAAAATTTCGTCTTGGTTTTTTCAAAGTTGAAAGAGCTTAGGAAAAGAAGGTCATTGTCTTTGGCGAATAATTAATAGTTTTTCTTATGAGCCCGTCTTTATATTCTAGCTAGAAAAAGCCTCCATTTACCAACTCTCTAAAGTTACATTTATCCTAAGTAATAATATGTTTCAAGAAATTTCATTGAATCTATATAACATATAAGATATAATCTAAATAATTAATTAATAATATATTAATATTATTGTTACTTGTTCTAAAGGAAACTGTAATTTTTCATGGGAGGAAGTTGATGAAAAATAAAAACATTAAGAAAGTATTAGTTTACTTGAAATTATTCCTGATATTTTTTGTTGTAATTATTTTTTTACACGGAAAACATCCATGTTACGGGGCAAATTTAGAAGGTAGAAGCGTTTCAAATATAGTAGAGATGGCAATAAGGTCAGGGTATGAAAATTTTGATAGGAACGAAAACTTTCAAAATTTTCTTAATGATTTTGGCAATAATTATACAGGTAATGATCATGCAAACGATAAAATAAAAGCTGGAATAGACTATACTAACAATTTATATTTCGAAGCAATTCCTTCAATTGTTAATCCCTATGGAGCTGGACGATTAAAAAGTAAGCCTATATTAGATGCAGAGAATGCAGTAAAACTGGCTCGATATATAGCTGGAGTAGATTTTTTTGAAATGGAGTTTTTAGAGGAATATAATAACTCAGCTCAACACAAATCTGTTATAGCCGCAGCTACAGCAATGTCTGGACACAATTTGACAAAACCTAGTGATATGAGCGATGAATTTTTTGATTCAAGCAAAAATAATGGAGCAGAGCTAAGTTATAGTGTTCGCAACGTTAGTCTTTCCTTACCAGGTACAGCTGAAATTATAACCATTTTTCTGGGAGATCCAGGTTTCTATAATGTTTCTTCAGTGGGACATAGATTAGCGTTGCTTAACCCTTCTGCTGAATCATATGGCATAGGATACGCCAACGATTTTGTAGACCCACTTTATGAAAATCAGAACAATAGTTTCTATTCAAATTATTTTTATGTACATTCTGATGGGGATTGCAGTAATACGGGCAGTCATGATTTATTTTGTTGGCCTGCAGCAGGTTCTTTTCCAATTGAATATTTCCAAAACACAAGCTATCCTTGGTCAGTTAGCTTAGGCACCGGTTATATGGAGCCTAAAAAAAGTGAAATAGAAGTAAAGATTACAAGAGAAAGAGATGAAAGATCATGGGTTTTCAACCACAAAACACTGGATTTAGGCACAGATGAAGAATCTTATAAGAATCAAACGTTGGACCACCTTGCGATTCATAATAATAACATTATATTTAGACCCAATCTTTACGAGTTAGGGGATATCAGTGAGGGAGATACATTCATTATTACAATTTCTGGAGTAAAAGATATTTACGGTATAGAAAAAAGTATAGAATATCAAGTTAGTTTTTTTGACTTGTCAAAAGAAGTAGATAAGTTCGTAAGTGATCCTGGTTCTGCGCCAACTGAACCAAAATCTATGCAAATAACAAACGTGGAACCAGCTGGGACGAGGTTGAATCCAATCAATGGAGAAATAGCAATAACTTTTAATAATGATATAGATATAGTTGTTGAAGATAGAATTAAATTACATAGATTATCCACAGGAGAAAATATTGATATTTCTGCACAAGTATTAGTGAGCTCTGAAAAAATTTTACGATTAACCTCAAAGTACAATTTAGGATATGAAGAAGCTTATAAATTAATAATAGAAAAAAATGCCATTAGAGGAAAAAATGGGGAGTATTTTGAAGGGTTAGATTTAAATAATAAATACGAATTTAACACCACTTTACCTATAGTAAACACTTTTTATGATACAGGCGAATCAGATTTACTCACTAGTTATCCCATCGATTACCTTGTAGAAAAAAATGGAACATTACAATACAACCCTGAGATTTCTAGTATAATGTCTGGATTTTCAAAAGCAGCTTATAATGAGAAAACAATTCTAAAAGCGCTAGCATCACACGGATTTCATGAAAATTATTATAGCAGATTTAACGACTTGAGTGAACCAGCATTTGCCATTGGTAAAAAATATAGTGTTGACGGAACGGTGTATGTGATTATTTCAGTAAGAGGCTCAGAATCCGTTGATGATTTTATTACGGATTTTACTCTTGTTCCAGATAAAGTAGTATATGGCCAACACACAGGTTTTTCAAAAGCTAAAGATTATTTAAAAAAGAATTTATACAAATTTTTAGAAGATGATTTTTCTGATGAAAATATTAAAAGTATAAATTACATTTTAACTGGTCACAGTTATGGCGGCGCAGTTGTAAATCTATTGGCAGCAGATTTGATAGATAATAGCGATAATAAGAAAAACATATGTGCATATACCTACGGATCACCTAAGGTGATTACGCTCATAGGAAACAAGAATAAAGAAGATTATAATATCTATAATATTATAAACATTATAGATCCTATTACAACATTTCCACCTGGCTACAGTAGATATGGAAGTAAAATTTCTTACTATGACTATGACCTTAAGCCGAAGCCCTTAAGATATCATGCCATGATAGTTTATTTAGAAAATATGGCTAGAAAAAAGAGCGAAAAAGCCATGCTTGACGAAATAACTATAAGTAAAAAAATCGTAAAATTTGTAATTGCCCTTATACAATGTCCAGTTGATGTGGATGTATATGATGAAGAAGGACATTTGGTTGTTCAACTCATAAATAATGAGGTTAAATATCTAAATAAAGATGACACTGATATTATCTTATTTATTGATGGGGATTCAAAATATTTAATATCCACCGATTCAATTAATTATAAATTCGAAATTAAAGCCACTGACAAGGGTAATTTGAATTACTCTGTTAAAGAATACGATGCAATTAATGAAAGTATAGTTGAAGAAAAAACCTACAGCGATATAGAACTTGTCGAAGGAAAAACATTTATAAGTAATATTGGAAAAGATTTAAAAATAGAAGATACTCCCCTATTGGTTAAAGAAGGAGACAATTTAGGAAGAGAAGTTAGAGCTGATGGATCAGAGAATAATGACATAGTTTATTATGATGATAAGGGTATTAAGCAATATGGCTGGGTAAAGGATCAAGGAAAATGGTACTATATGGATTCTGATGGCACTATGAAGATTGGCTGGGTTAAGGATAGAGATAAATGGTATTATCTGAATTCTGTAGGGATAATGCAGACTGATAGTCACAGTATAAATGGCAAAATTCATACCTTTAGCCCATCAGGTGTTTGGCAAGGAAATTGGGAAAGAGATTCAAGAGGTTGGTGGTTTAAATATCCAAGTGGTTTCTATCCTAAAAACACATGGGCGAAACTGGGCTATAAATGGTATTATTTTAATGAAAGTGGCTATATGCGGACTGGTTGGCTAAAGATAGGAGATAAATGGTACTATCTAAAAGGTTCTGGAGCAATGGCTACCGGTTGGACAAAAGTTGAATCTACTTGGTATTTCATGAATGTATCAGGAGATATGAGGAGTGGCTGGTTATTGACAGGTGGCAAATGGTATTATCTGAATCCAGGTAGCGGAACCATGGTCACAGGTTGGAAAAAGGTTGGTGGCAAATGGTACTTTTTCTATGAAAATGGTTCTATGGCCGAAAATACTTGGGTGGGTGAGTATTGGGTTGATGAAAATGGAGTTTGGGAAAATTAGCTGATGACATTTTGTCTTTTAGAATCCTGGTACCCAATGACAATTTGAACCATAGCGAATCAGTGTGTAACAGTGTTGGTAGATAATAATTCTTTTAACAAATGATATTTAATCAAGGGTTGACTGGATATGCTACATTTTTTTGGACGCATAATTGAGTAATACACCAAAAAATGTGGTATATCCATTATTTAAGGGAGTGTCAAACCATTTGTGTAAGTTAGTTTTTGTCAATCTAAAAGCCTAGATATTTTTCTATCCTAGGGGCTATAGAGTCGTCATTAATAAGCTGATTTAGAACAAGGGACCAGTTCCTGACTTTACCGTTTTTCCATCTAGAGTCAAGTTCTTTAATCCGCAAATACAGTAGCTTAAGGAGTGCATTTTCGTTAGGGAATGCACCCTTTTTCATTACTTTTCTAAAACTGGAATGGACACTTTCTACTGGATTTGTGGTGTACATTATCCGTAAGCGTCAATTCAAGGGCGCACCCATTAAAAAAGCATCCAGCTGGTCTAGTAGCTTAGTGACCATGCTGGATGCTTTATAGTTATCTTTTTATTTCTTACATTCCTCTGGTATCCTGTCCGACCAGGGTAAGAGGTCCCTTATCAGCAAATCTTCATTAAGCTGAATCTCTTCAAAGATGTAGTCCAGATAATAGTAGGGCTTTAGATCGTTTGCAATAGCAGTTTGTATGATGGAATAAATCAGGGCAGAGGAATCAGCCCCTCTGGGGCTTGCTGAAAAGAGCCAGTTGTTCCTGCCTATGACAAAGGGCCTTATGGACTGCTCTGCTAGATTGTTACTGAGCTGGATTCTTGGGTCTTCTAAAAAGGTCATTAGATAGACCTTTTGGTTCTGGGCATAGGTAATAGCCTTTCCCAGTAGACTTCTGGGTAAGGTTCTTGTGGAAAGCTCCTCCAGATAATCATAGAAGTCATCAACAAGCTTAGCTGATTTATCTTTTCTCAGCTCAAGGCGAGCCTCATCAGTAAGTTCTGATTTATCAGCCTCTTTCTCCAGTGCGAAGAGTCTGCTGATGTAGTCCTCACAATTTTTAGCCTCTTCATTTTTCTTATTAGCCTGCCAGGCATCATGAAACTTCCTCTTTGCGTGGGCCCAGCAGCCGCAGAGTTTCTTATCTTCAATCTTTTTATAGCCTGCATAGCCATCGCAGTGAAGATAAGTTCCCTGCCAGCCCTCTAGGAAGGTCTTGGCGTTGTCACCACTCCTACTGGTCTTATAATCAAATAGGATTACAGGCTTTTCACTGTAGCGAGAGGTCCTGTATAACCACATGTAGGACTTTTGGCTGGCCTTTCTCCCGGGTTCTTCCAGTACTTCTAGGGTAGTCTCATCGGCGTGAAGAAGCTCCTGGGTAAGAAGTTCGTCTTTAAGCTCCTTATAGAGTCCCTTAAGTAGACCAGCCCCTTTGATGGTCCAGTTTGATAGGTTTTGTCTGCTTAGATTTATACCTAGTCTCTTAAACTCCTGTTCTTGCCTGTACAAGGGCAGAGCCAGAGTGTATTTCAGGTTTAGTATGTAGGCCATAAGGCTAGGGGACACCAGGCTCTTATGAATCAGGGCCTTAGGGGAAGGTGCTTTTTTAATAAAGCCAGATAGACCCTCTTTATCACAGGATCTACAGCTATAAGAATAGGTCACATGCTCTACTCTTTTAATCTGGGCTGGGATAATCTTTATCTCAGTTCTAGTCTCTTTTTTCATAGTGGTTAGCTCACCACTACACTCATCACAAACAAGCTGATTATCGTCGAGTTTGTACTCTATTACCTCAGTCTCTAGGTCCTTAGCAAAGTCTCCACGAGCTGCCTTCTTCTTTTTTCTTTTAGCAGGAACCTTCTCAAAGACCTTATCAGCTTCAGGCTCTAGGCTTATAGGGAGTTTTGTAAGCTCAGCTTCATCAAAGAGATCAATAAAAGAAATCTGGTTAGCTGCCTGTTTTTCGCTGGAGCTGCCAAACTTCTTTTTATTGTGTAGCTTAAGGAGCTCCGTATAGTAATCTTCAAGCATCCTTAGCTCTTTTATCTGCTGGTCTTTACTTTTTATGATCTCATCTTTTGATAGAAGCTGATCAGATAAGGACTTAACCAGAGCACTGAGTTTTTCATTATCTTTTTCTAGTTTACTTAACTTATCCACCAAACATTCCCTCGCCTTTTCACTTGATTCATTAAGTCTATTATACTAAAAAAAGCCCTTGTTTTCAATACTTTCAGGGCTTTCTCCACACCTGTTTTCTCTTTACTTTTTGGCTAATTCCAGGAGACCCTAGGAGGCTATGAAAGTCCTGGAGGCTTAGTTCCATGGTCAACTCATCATCTATAAACTCTGGCCAGACCACCTTACCTCTTTCAAATCTCTTGAGGTGAATCCAGAAGCCGTTGTCTTCCCAGACCAAGATCTTCACCAAGTTTCTCCTCTTATTGCAAAAGCCAAAAAGGACCTTATCTCTAGGGTCTAGCTTGAAATTTGTCATTACAATCTCACTGAGACCATTAATGCTCTTTCTAAGGTCAGTTGCCCCACAGGCAAGCTTTACCTCATAGTCCTGGTAGCTAAACATCTCTGGTCTCACTGGTAATACCTAGAGATGTGAGGAAGCTATCCCCTAGATAAATCTGGCAGTTGGAGACTTTAACTACAATACCTAGCTCCCCAGCGTTGCTTGTGGTTTCCAGATTAGTTACAACTACTTCCTCTTCAGAAGAAGCAGCCTCAGGACTCAGGCTAACAAATCTAACCTCCTCATCTTTTCTTTTTTTATTACGTTTTCTAAGCCAGCTTGAAAGAGTGGACAGAGGGATGCCACTCTCCTCACACCACTGTCGGATAGTTAGGCCACTGGATTCAAAGAGTTCTATGAGCTCAGCTATCTCTTCTTTACTTCGGCGCCTTTTTACAACCTTGTCTCCCATTATTACCACCTCCTTACAGAGACAATAATAATCTAAGGCCAGGTCAAATAAAAGGCGCCCTTGCTTTGACGCTTACCATTATCCTTCTCACATCACTACCATAATCAAAGAGCTGCTCAACATGGGAAAAATTCCTTTCCCACACAGCTACAGCACCTGGGTAGGCAGACCACTGCTGTTTAAAAGATTCAAAAGCGCTTAAACAGGCCTTTAATGAAGGGGCTGCATAAATCTTCTTAAGAGAAGCAGTAAAGGCTTTATAGTCTTTTGTAGGCACATATCTCAGAGAGTTTCGTATCAGATGAACCACGCATCTTTGTATGATTACATCAGGAAAGATTGATCTGGCTCCTTCTTCTAAACCACTAACTCCATCCATGGAGATAAAAAAGATGTCTTCCACTCCTCTTTGTTTTATCTCATCAAAGATTTGCATCCAGCGGCTTTTACTCTCTGTTTCGTTAAGCCAGAGCCCCAGAACCTCTTTATCTCCTTCTAAACCGTAACCCAGGATAGTGTAAACTGCGTATTCCTTGGTTTCATACTGGTTCCTAATCTTTGTAAAAAGGCAATCAACGAATAAAAAGGCATAACACTTTTTTAGAGGCCTTAGCTGCCACTCTTCGAGTTCATCTAGAACCCTATCTGTTATTTCAGAAATCATCTCATGGGAGATAGAAAAACCATAAATCTCTTCTATAGTTTGAGAAATATCTCTTTGTGACATTCCCCTGGCATACATACCTAAAACCTTGTTTTCTATCGATGAGGCATCGGTTTGCCTTTTCTTTATAAGTGTAGGTTCAAAGGAGCCATCTCTATCTCTAGGGGAGCTGATTTCCACCTCACCATAGGATGTCTTTAGCGTCTTGGGGCTAGATCCATTGCGTCTGTTATTTGTAGCTTTGGCATCTTTAGAGTGTTTTTCATAGCCAAGATGTCCTGTTAATTCACCTTCAAGCATGGCTTCAAACATGGGCCCGAAGATATCCTTTAGTGCATCTTGCATATCTTCCACAGTTTCCGGCTTATAGTTCTTCATAATCTCTGCTGCAAGGGCTGAGGATGAGGGATTTCTTTTTTTTGACATGGGAGTCACCTGTTATCCTTTCTTTTAATTCTAACAGAATCAAAAGAACTGTGTGAGTAGTTTAATCTAGAATTAGCTACTTACACAGTTCATCTTACACTCCCTTATTTAAATTAATCTTTTTTCTTTGCTGGAACTCCTATATATGTACTATTAGGAACCGAGTCTTTAATTAGAACTGCACCCGCACCTAAAATTGTTTCTTCTGCTACTTTTAAGCCCTGCAAAACTATTGCGCCAGTTCCTATTGTAGATTTTTTTTCGATGATAACATTTCCAGAGATATTTGCTCCAGGCATTATAGTAACATAATTTTCTATTAAAACATCATGGCCTAGGGTGACTCCAATATTAAGATGACAGTGATTGCCTATGGTACATAAAGGATTTACTATGACTCCACCGCATAGGATGTTTCCATAGCCTAGCTTTGTGTATTTACTTAACACTACACTTGGATGGATTAGATTAACCCATTTTACCTGGTCTAGCTCCTGGTCAATTGCAAGGCGGTGGTCGGCGATTGCAATGGCAATAACACCATATATCTCTTCATTATGAGAAAGTCTTTTAAGATACTCTTTATTACCAATTATAGGATAACCTAGTACTTCCTGGGAGATTTTAGTATCGTCGTCGTCAATAATTCCTATAAGCTGGTACTTAGGCTTTATAGCGTTTATTTCTTCAACAATTTCAATAACCTGCTTTGAAAAGCCACCACTTCCAATAATGTATAAATTTTTCATATAAATACCTTACCCAGTAAATTTATTACTTTTTCTATTTTCACTGAAATTTATTCCCTCACGGGTAAAAACTGTTTTTAGGGTCATTAAGAGGATTTTGATATCACCTAGGAAGGTAATATTATCAACGTACTGAATATCATAATTAAACTTCTCGTCCCATTCTATAGTGTTCCTACCCATTGTCTGGGCGAGTCCTGTTAGGCCTGGCCTTACCTCATGCCTTCTCTTTTGAAAGGAATTATACAAAGAAAGGTATTCTACTAAAAGGGGCCGTGGTCCTACAATGCTCATGTCTCCCTTGATAATATTTACTAGCTCAGGCAGTTCATCAAGTGAGGTTGATCTTAGAGTCTTTCCAAAAGAGGTCAGCCTTAGCTCGTTTGGCAGGAGGTTTCCTTCAGAATCCTTTTTATCAGTCATGGTCCTAAATTTATATAGAGTGAAGACTTTACCTTTATAGCCTGGTCTATCCTGCTTGAAAATAACGGGTTTACCAAGGTAAATCCTTACTAAGATACTTACAATTACAAATATCGGAGAAAAAGCTACTAGAGCTATTAAAGCGACTATAAAATCAATTGGTCTTTTAAAATAATCTTCGTATAAGCGTCTCTTCTTCATTCCATCCCTCAAAGCATTTAGCTGGTGCATTTAGTACATTCATATAATCCTACCACATTTTGTGGAGTTAGAGAAGTGAATCGAAAAAAGAGCTTATTGCGATGTATGCTTTTTTTCTTAAAAAGCATATCTAAATCTAGCACAAAT
>LFTD01000082.1 GCA_001512625.1 Clostridiales bacterium DTU036
TTTAATTAAAATTGTCTTGACTATATTGCGCTATATTGCGCCATATTCTAACTTAAATCAACAAAACATAATTTTAAGAAAAAAGGCTATAGCAAAATATTAAATCCGTTTTTCACTACAGCCTCTCTTTATTGCTTTCATTTATCTTTCTAAACAGTAGGACAGAAAAGAATTCTAAATAGTTTATTAATAAAGATGGTAATGATAGCAAAAAGTAGAGATCTTGAGTTGAGTTTTAATTATAAAAAACAAGAGCCTTGAGTTCATACAGTAAGTCTCTTGTTTTAGCTAATCATTAAATAATCACCTACCGCTAAGGTTATTTTATTTTATCTAAATTCTCTACTGCCTGTTTTCCTACCTCTATAAGCAGCTCTTGAACTCCAGTGTCCAGACCAGAACCTGATGTTGATATAGAAATATAGTAACCATCAGAAAGGATGGCAAGACCATGGTTGTAAGCGTAAGCCTCATTACCAACTCCTTCTACATCAATAGCATTAGAAAAAAGCTCCTTTGTTCCTCTAAAAATATCTTCGGGAGTTTGGGTTTGCTCTTTAATCATAAAAGCTTTTTGTATTATAGAAATTTGCAGATAATAAAAATAATCCCTGTAATCACCCTCTGTTTTGTAGAAACATATTTTTTGGCCAACTCTGTCCTCTTCAGCTTTTTCAACACCAACTACCTCTAGACCAATAAACTCTTCCGCCTCTTCCTTAGAAATTAATTCTTCTGGTTCTATAATTCTTGGAGTTGTAATTTTCGGGGAACCACAAGCCCCTAAGACTAGTAGAGCCAGAGTAATAAGTAATAATAAAAGTTTTTTCATAGGCTGGGTCCTCCTTACATAGGCTGGTGAATTAGTTTTCAAAAATTATTATTAAACCACTATTTCATATTATGGGCTATATACCCAGGTAATAAATTGTTAAATCCCTGAAAGGCTCCAGGCTAAATCAAATTACTTGGGCTTATATTTAGGGTTAGGTTAATAGAAATGAGAAGGCATAATAATAGGTCTATTAGTCTCTTAAAGAAGTCTATACTTCACTTTACAGAAGTCCTCTTTATTTCTACAATCCCAGCCCATGGAGAGTTAAGAACCTTGATTTTATGGGGGTTAGAAGTATAATTGAAATAAATAAACAGAGAGCTTGCTGGCTGAAAGGCTATATGAATTAATTAAAGAAAAGGCCTGTAGCATTGTTAAATTGAAGAGCAAGCCTAGAGTCTTTTTTTCGAACAGGAGGAGATCAGTATGCGTGACCAAGATACAACTGCTATAAAGTGTAAAGAGTGCGGTGCTCCCTCATACTTCGATCAGAAATCCGAAGGCTTTGTTTGTCCCTACTGCGGGAGTGTTACTCCTTGGGCATCCGGTGACTATAGGTATACCCTGGATATGATATTTAGGCATCGCCCGATTCCCCTTGTTGATGGGCTAATAAAGCTTACTCATGTGGGCATGGGTGAAACTGCTATAAAAGACATGCGCTCCCCTGATGAAATGAAGCAAAGAACAAGCAACTTGGATGATTTGCTTTATGGACTTGATAAAGGAACCTTTGAAAAGTGGGATGATAGGGAAGAAATTACCTTTGAATGTCCATTTTGTAGTGCTAAAATCACAGGATTTTCAACACAAAGTGTTTTTATATGCGAATATTGTGGCAATAAAATTATGTATTCGGATGTATTTGAAAGCGGTGAATACGGCGAAAATCTCGTATATGGCCATGATTCTAATATGTACGACCTTGCACTTCCTTTTAAGGTTACCAGGTCAAAGGCTATAGAACAACTGCTTAACTTGGTGTCACAAAATAGGAGCGACTTTGTAGAAGAGAATATCGAAAAAAGAATAGGCTCAGAGCTACAAGCAATTTACTTGCCTTACTGGGTTGAGGATATAAGCGTAAAAGCAACTGTGGGTACTAATTGTGGTCAGTTTACTTTTTATCAGGATAGAATCAACTGGGCAAGACCTCAGTGTACACTTTTTGATATTTATCTACTTAACGAGCTCAACCCTTGGGATTATGGGGAGGCAGCGCCCTTCACTCCAGCATTTTTAGAAAATGATGCGCGTATTTTTGCCCCCATGAATAATGATGAGATAGTCACTGCTCCATATCGAATCTTGTACCGGGATATGCCTGATATGATCAAGTCCGCTTTTGGTGTTAATGAGGTTAAGCTGCTGGGTTGGGTGACAAATTTAAGGCGTCACAAATATGCATCTGTTAATCTACCTATATGGTATCTTGATAAAGCAAGCTGGGCTGGTGAGTCCGATTTACAGATTAGGATGGCGGTAAATGCTCAAACGGGAAAGGCAGCTGCCCTATTTTTAGAGGCTGGAAAAAAAGACTATACGCGGACACTAGAATCCTATCCTCTACCAAAAATGTCGGATGAATGCACCATGTACTCCCCGCCCCTCCCTGTCAAATACGTTAAGTCGCCTTTCTTATTTAAGATATGTGATGAAAAGGAGGTACTTGGTAAACCTAGAAGTAAATTTAGAATGTTGTTTAAGGATTAAATAAGTATTCAGTGTGTTTACCAAAGAAAAACCTTGTTATGTGAAATTTTATCCTTTAAATTTGATCTAGCACTAGTTCTAGAATTCTTAGAACATCTTAGGATGGGATAGTCTTATACTAAATGTACTAGATAAGAAATGACACCATGAGGAGAGGTATGATATATGAGATACAGAACTTTTATTGCATTATGTGTGCATATCCTGCTAGCAGTTTTGTTAAGTATCTATTTGGTTTTCTTTCATGTGGATTCTAGTGTTAAGGAGCTAATGGACACGGATATAAGAATCATAATTGACAGTCAGGAGAAGTTTGACCAGGCGCTTAAAACCGATGGACGCATATACGCACTAGGCAAAATTGGTGGAACTATCCGGGCTTCAGATATTTCTCTTGATGAGCTTGAGTATGGTGGAAATGATAAAGCTGAGAAAGTAGAAAAAATAAAAAGTTATCTTGGTGGAGACTATGTTTACATCGACTTTATTAGTGAGAAACTCTCAGAGGAAACCATAAAAAAAGAAGATCCCTTTAAAGCGGGAGAGTATATCTGGGAAACTCGGATTGTGGGTGAGCCCTATGCCTATTTGGATTTCTACGATACCTTTAGCTTTTATGGCTATGAATTTCCAAACAGCGAGAGCCTAATGTACTCAGTCTATGAGCATATGGAATCCATCTTAACTGAAGGAAGAGCTAAAGAGCATGTTATATCGGCGGTATACCTTCCTGATAAAGAGCAGGTGTGGCTTGATCTTACAGTTGTAAGTGGGCAGATCGATATGGGAAGCCTAGGAATCCATAGCACAAATAGCTCATTTGACTATAATGCTAGAGCTGCAAGTGGTAATGATTCGCCACTGGAAGTGGTGGGAGGAGTCTTCATAGTTGCAGCCATTTCTTTTGGTGTGACTGTAGCTATTCAGAGAAAGTTTGGGCGCTACTATAGATATTGATGGAAAGTTTACTTTGCTAAGGATAATTTTAGGATGAACTAGATGGAAGAATATCAAATAAATTATTAGGACTCTGCAAATCAAAGGAAAATTCTAGAGAGGGAAATTAGTGTGGGTAAAAGCATCGATTATATGATGGAAATGGTAGAAGATTACCTTGAAGGTAACAAAGATAGAATGGATTTTGAGCTGGATTTTCAATATGAGATTATAGAAAAGTATAGAAAAATGGCTAAGGAAGATAGAGAGTTTGCCGAGTATTTTTATGACATGCTTGTAGAAGAAGGGGTAGATGCTGGTAAAGAACTAACTGATGAAAAGTTTTTTAAGTTAATAAGAAAAAACTTTAGTCAGCTCAAGGGTTTCTACTCTGTAGATATTTTGTAGAAAGTAGTTCAACTTTACAAATTACAGTTGATTTAATGCGTAACATATTTTGATATGCTATCTGATGAAAGCAATTTACAACCGGTCCTTTGAACTGATAGGGCTTCATCCTTTACAGATGGCGTTTAAGCTTTCGTGTTACATTAGAGTTAGGTTTAGGAGTCACCACATAGAATGAAGACCTAAATGATAGGTCAATGATTTTGAACAGAGTGATGATGTTTTGCAGGATTAATTACATACTTACTAGGTTGTATTTTTTAGTGAATTGACTGACTAGGCGGCTACTTATAATTTAATGTAAAGACAGGAGGAATTTATGATAGAGATTGGAAAGCTTAGAAACCTTGGCCCTCTTGATGAGGTTAATCTCAAGGTAGCTGGTATATCAAGTGCAGATCAGTTACTGGAGGGTTTTTCGAGTAAAAAAGCTAGGAGGAAGTTATCTAAGGCTACTGGTATCGAGGAAAAGAAACTGCTGGCCTGGGTTAGACAGGCGGACTTTCTCAGAATAAAAGGGGTAGGTCCGAGTTATGCTGGGCTTCTAGAAGCCTCAGGGCTTGGCTCAGCCTCTGCCTTGGGAGAGTTTGATGCTCAGGATCTTTTAGATCTATTAGTCAAGACCAATGAAGATGAAAATCAGGTAGGCCATTTGCCAGGTCTTAGTGAGCTAGAAGGATGGATAGATCAAGCCAAGGACTTAGAAGAGCTTGTTAAATAATAAAATAATTACCAAGCTAAATAAATTAGGGGCTTAGAGTAAATCCTTTTTCTGGGTTTACTCTTTTTTAAGAAGATAAATATGAGGCAAGAATTTTGGCTCTGAGTAATTCCCTTTTCTCATATTTATGCTGATATTCAGTAATAGTCTTTTACTTAGGTTAGAGTTAATTATTATAATCCTTCCTCTGGTAATTTAAAAAGCCCCCATAGGAGGCCTTGATTTTTTGAGAGGAAACCCATTTAATTTTTAAGCTAGGTAGATAACAATACCTAAAAAGTGAGTAACACTGGCAGCCAGCACAAAAAGATGCCAGATGGCATGGTTATAAGGGATTTTTTTAGAGCTATAAAAAATAGTACCCAGAGTATATAGCAGGCCCCCAGCCAAAATCCAGTAAAAGAAATTTATAGATGTGGCATTTATTATGGCCTTAATTGGGATAACAGCAATCCATCCCATGGCAATATAAAGAATAAGAGAGGGAAGCTCATACTTATCAAATTTACCATATGTGAGGATTTTGAAGGTCACACCAATAAGTGCTATGGCCCAGACTCCTATTAGAATTATTAGCCTTAGTCTTCCGGTTAGAGCTAATATGGCTAATGGAGTATAAGTTCCAGCAATAAATAAAAAAATAGATGAGTGGTCAAAAACCCTAAGAACATCCTTGGCCTTGGTATTTTTAATACTGTGGTAAAGCGTAGAAAAAGTGTACATAAGTATAATGCTGGCTCCATAAATTGAAAAGGAGACAATTGCACTAGGCTGCCTTTTTAAGATGGATAAGACTAGGAGGATGGTTAGGGCAACCACCCCAAAAACTGCTCCAATTCCATGGGTTATTCCATTTAAGATTTCTTCTATTTTACTGTATCTTTTAGACATATCATTTCCTTTTATAGCTAATTTATAGAGAGTTTTTAAAAAGAAATTTTAATCTCCCTGTTACTTTAGTCTAACATATTTAGAAGTTAGTTTTCTATTTATTTGATTGCAAAGGAGCTGGATTTTTAGATTTGTTTTTAGAAATTGTTTATTCCTTCAAAAAACTATGTGAATCATCCATGATATCTGTCATAATTATATTTATCACAAGCAATTCACAAAGGAGGAGTAATGATAGCACTAATTAAACTTTCACCCGTTTTTTTACTGGCAGGAATGATGATGATCAGTAACATAGGTGGTCTAGGCTGGTTTGAGTTAGACATTCTTGTAATTGCGCCAATCGCCACAATATATGCTGCGATTATTGCCTATGCAACTGAAAAGGTAAAGTTCCAAGATTTAGTTGACGCAGCGGTTGATAACGTAAAAGAAATGCAACTTGTCTTCTTTATACTTATGTTGGCCTATGCTATGGCAGAGGTCTTTATGGCCACAGGGGTTGGAGCAGCCATTATTAACATATCCCTAACCATGGGGATATCTGCAAGGACAGTAGCTTTAGTGGCTTTTATCGTATCAAGTATCCTTTCTGTAGCAACCGGTACTTCTTGGGGGACCTTTGCAGCCACTGCCCCCATATTTTTATGGCTTAATCACATAGTAGGTGGTAGCCCAGCTCTTACAGCTGCAGCTATTGCTGGTGGGTCATGTTTTGGTGATAACATTGGTCTTATTTCTGATACCACAGTTGTTAGCTCTGGTATCCAAGGTGTAGAGGTAATTGATAGGGTTAGGCACCAAGGAGGTTGGTCTTTGTTTTGCCTGATTTTAGCTGGAATACTATTTTTTACAATGAGTTTAGGCTTTCCTGCAACAATTGGAAGCGCTGCAGAAGCCATTGGTGAAATCCCTGAAGATGTTTGGGTTAATCTTGAGGCAGAAAGACCAGCGGCTGTTGAATTGCTTAATCAGGTGGTTGAGGGAGTCCCATTCTATATGGTAGTGCCCTTAATAATTGTACTTGTTGCTGCTGTTGCTGGTGTGCCAACCCTGGCCTGTCTAGGTCTTGGCTTAATTTCAGCTTACATATTAGGTATGCTAGCAGGTACCGTTGATTCTACTATTGGATTTTTAGGCCTGGTCTACAATGGATTTGCAGATGCGGGTTCCTGGGTTATTGTAATGATGATGTGGGTTGGAGCTTTTGGTGGGATTATGAACAAGATGCATGCCTTTAAACCTCTTGCCGATGGAGTATCTAAAATGGTTAAGAGCGTTAGACAGCTTATGTTTGCCAATGGACTCCTATCTTTAATTGGAAATGCTGCGCTAGCTGACGAGATGGCCCAGATAGTAACCATAGGACCAATCATTAAGGACCTTACCGACGAGAGTGTAGTGGCAAGTGAGGAGGATATGTACAAGCTAAGGCTAAGAAATGCTACCTTCTCCGATGCCCTTGGAGTTTTTGGAGCAGTCCTTATTCCTTGGCACGTTTACATGGCCTTCTTTATAGGAATATCATCAACTATCTTCCCACTTCATGACTTTGTTTGGATAGATTTTATCAAGTATAACTATACGGCCTGGATATCTGTATTATCCATCCTTCTATTAACTCTAACTGGACTTGATAGGTTTATTCCTCTTTTCCGCATGCCAGCAGAACCCGATGTTCAGCTTAAAAAGAATATTGGGGTAGGTGACTAATTAGATAGAAAAAGACTAATCAGGGGCTGCCTAAGGCAGCCTCTTAATTTTATGGCTTACTAAGAACCTCTCCTTATCAAGTTGCCTTGGTTAATATTCTAAGCCTTATTTGATTCAGCATAAACCTAATAATCTCACTTAAGAAAAGTAAAAAGAAAAGAAAGAGACTACTGCTTTTAATTTAGATAAGCTTCTAAGAAGACAAGGTCTTTTGATATGTTATAAAGCTCTGGGTCAGGGTAAAATTTCCATAAACATGAGAAGACTTTAGTTATTTTTAAAAGAGGGAGGGGGGAAAGAGCATGATAGGCGTTGGACTCCTAGGCCTAGGAACTGTGGGTACAGGAATAGTTGAGATTTTGGAGGATAGAAAAAAAGAACTAGAGGAACTCTTGGGAGAGCCTGTAGTAATAAGAAAAATTCTGGTTCTTAACAAGAAAAAGCCTAGGAAGTTAAATACTGATAGATATGTAATAACCACTGACTTTAAAGACCTAATTAATGATAAGGATATTCAAATTATCCTTGAAGCAACTGGAGACCAGGATAGGGCTTATGGGTATTTAAAAGAGGCCTTAATAGGTGGAAAACATGTGGTAAGTGCTAATAAGGCCTTGGTTTCAAAGCACCTAGAAGAGCTCTCCCTTCTTGCAGAAGAAAAAGGCCTAGCCTTCCTCTATGAAGCCAGTGTGGCTGGAGGAATCCCCGTTTTAAAAGCCTTAAAAGACCAGCTTAGACTAAACAGAATTAATAAGATTGGTGGAATTGTAAATGGCACCTGTAATTTTATTTTGACTAGGATGGGAGATGAAGGTCTAGACTATAGCCAGGCTCTAAAGGAGGCTCAGGAGATAGGCTATGCAGAGCTTGATCCTAGGGATGATGTTGAGGGCCTAGATAGCCTGAGAAAACTGAGGATTCTAGCAAGCCTAGCCCTTCAAACCAGGGTGGGGGAAGAAGATATTCTCCTTGAAGGTATTGAAGGAATTAGTAAATTGGATTTAGAACTAGCAAACAAACTAGGTAGGCGGTTTAAGCTGATTGCCACTGCCAGGCGGGTGGGGGTAGGCTTTGAAGCCCAGGTCATGCCTAGTCTTCTTAAAAAGGAAAGCCAGCTTTCTGGAGTTTGTGGAGCCTATAACATGGTAGAGCTTACAGGAGATAAGATTGGAAGCCTATCTTTTTATGGCTTAGGGGCGGGTGGGCTACCAACGGCCAATGCTGCTTTAAGTGATCTTCTCGATATCGCAGTGGGGTCTTATTCAAGTAAAAGCCCTCTGGGTCAAGAGGCTCTTACAAATTTGGGAGGGAAGTTAGAGGCTAGTTTTTATCTGAGGATAAATAAGTATAATTGTGAACTGGAGCAAGCCTTTAAGCCCATTATTGAAGAACTACTTTTTTCTGGAACCCAGTTAGTAGTTTTAACAAAAAAGCTTCCATTAAAGGAAATCTACTATCAACTTGAGAGCCAGTCTATTTCTAAAAATGATTATTTTTTAGCAAGGCTGGAGGCCTAGACTCATAATCTAATAAGTAGGCATAAGAAAATAATCCAGCTATATTTTGGCTGGATTATTATCTAATAATTCTAGTTTTTTCTTTTATGGTCTCTCTAAGCTCCTCAAGATTATCACGAATGCTATCTCTTTCTTTTATTGACTCTCTAAGATCATCTAGGCTATCAAGAAGTCTATTTCTAAGGATAGGATACTTATAAAGCAGTCTGTGTTCCAGGCCTTCAATTCTCTTTCTAAGTCTGATTCTTCTTTCTTCAAGATCAGGTAGAGAAACCTCCCTTTCGGAAAGACTTTCTCTAATCCTAGCAAGCTCCACTGCCAGCTTAGAAAA
>LFTD01000036.1:0-13238 GCA_001512625.1 Clostridiales bacterium DTU036
AGTCCTTAGTGACTATGTTTTTTTGTTGCTATGTCTTTACAAAAACACGTTTTAGTATATACTAAGTTTAGTATAGTGTGATTTAGAAAAGAGGACATAGTGGAAATAGGAGATAAGATAAGAAACCTTAGACACAAGATGGGTCTAACGCAAGAAGAGCTGGCAGAAAGATCGGATTTGACCAAGGGCTTTATCTCCCAGCTAGAAAATAACAACACCTCACCTTCTGTAGATACCATGGAGGCTTTGGTTCAAGCCCTAGGCACCAATCTATCAGATTTTTTTAAGGGGGAGGCCAAGGAGCAGGTAGTCTACCCTAGACAGGAGGCTTTTTCTGCCCTTTATGAGAAGCTGGGTTCCCAAATCTTTTGGATAGTTTCCGATGCTCAAAAGAACCTTTTAGAGCCGGTTATCTTAGAACTTGAGCCCTCTGGCAGGAGTAAGCTTTATAATCCCTTTGAAGGTGAAGCCTTTGGCTATGTCTTAGAAGGCCAGATAGAATTAAACTACGGTGATGAGAGCTTTTTAATAGACCAGGGGGACTCCTTTTACTTTAGAGCTGATAGGAGCCACTTTATATTTAACCCTCTGAATAGGCAGTCCAGGCTCCTATGGATCCTGACTCCCCCAAATTTCTAAGGAGGAACTATGGCTACACAGATTGAACTTAGAGATATAGTAAAATCCTTTGACAATCACAGGGTTTTAGATCAAATAAATTTAGAAATTGAAGAGGATGAATTCCTGACAATTCTTGGGCCATCGGGTTGTGGTAAGACCACCATTCTTAGGCTTATAGGGGGCTTTGAAAGCCCTGATAGGGGTCAGGTTATTTTTGATGGCCAGGATATAACAGGGCTACCTGCCTATAAGAGGCCGGTTAACACCCTTTTTCAAAAGTACTCCCTCTTTCCCCATCTTAATGTCTATGACAATGTGGCTTTTGGCCTTAGGATAAAGAAAATTCCAGAAAATGAAATAAAACCCAGGGTTGAAGAGATGCTAAGGCTAGTCAACCTTAGAGGCTTTGAAAATAGGGGAGTAGAATCCCTATCAGGAGGCCAGCAGCAAAGGATTGCCATGGCCAGGGCCCTGATAAATAGGCCAGAGGTCCTCCTATTAGATGAGCCCCTAGGGGCCCTTGATCTAAAACTGAGAAAGGATATGCAATCAGAGCTTAAGAGGATTCAAAAAGAACTGGGCATTACCTTTATCTTTGTTACCCATGACCAGGAGGAAGCCCTGACCCTAAGTGATAGGATAATAGTTTTAAATGAGGGGGTTATCCAGCAGATAGGAACCCCTATTGATATTTATAATGAGCCTATTAACTCCTTTGTAGCGGATTTTATTGGAGAATCCAACATTTTAGAAGGCATCATGCATAGGGACTATGATGTGAGCTTTTCTGGCAGGAACTTTGTATGTGTTGATGAGGACTTTTATCCAGATGAGGCAGTGGATGTTGTTATTAGGCCCGAGGATGTTGAGATAGTTTCTAATGGCAAGGCCCAGCTCCATGGCCAGGTGGTCTCCTGCATATTTATGGGGGTCCACTACGAGATGCTAGTAAGTACTGATCATGAAGAGTATCTAATCCACTCTACTGTTCCTAGAGAGATAGGAGAGAGGGTTGGACTTTTTATTGAACCCGAAAATATTCATATTATGAGAAAGGGAGAGGTAGAAGGGGATGAAGACCTTTAAGAAAGTTGCACTGCCCTATTTTATATGGGCAGCCCTTTTTATTGTAGTTTCCCTCCTTATGGTTGTCTACTATGGCTTTAGTGGCGAGGGGGGGCTAACCCTAGATAATTTTGCCCGTTTTTTTGCAGGCTCTACACTAAAGACCCTGGCTAGGTCACTAAGAATAGCCTTTATAACCACGGTCTTTTGTCTCCTGCTGGGTTATCCTCTAGCCTACATAATAAGTAGGCTGATGGTTGGTTATAGAAACCTAGCCATTATTCTGATTATGGTACCCATGTGGATGAATTTTCTTCTTAGAACCTACGCCTGGGTTACAATTCTTTCTAAAAACGGGATTATTAATGTGGTCCTTAGAAGCCTGGGCTTTGAGGGCCTGGATTTACTTTATAGGGAGGGAGCGGTCATCCTTGGCATGGTTTACAACTTCCTACCCTTTATGGTCCTACCCATATACACAGTCCTAGAAAAGATGGACCAGAGCCTACTTGAAGCTGCAGCAGATCTTGGCTGCAATAGGTTTAAAAGTTTTACCAAGGTTATCTTTCCCCTTTCCCTACCTGGAGTGGCCTCGGGGATTTCCATGGTTTTTATTCCCGCCATCTCTACTTTTGAGATAACCACCCTACTTGGGGGTAATAAGACCAACCTAATTGGTAATGTTATTGAGCAGCAGTTTACAATTACTGGAGACTGGAACTATGGGTCTGCTATAAGTATTGTCCTTATGGTTTTTCTCCTGCTCTCTTTATTCTTTACGGGAAGAGAGGAGGAGGCTACTTCAATGAGGGTGGAGGAGGTTGTAGGTGAGTAGGTTTTTAAAACGGCTTTATTTATTTTTAATCTATGGCTTTCTTTATGCACCTATCCTGGTCTTAATTATCTTTTCCTTTAATGAGGGAAGGACCAGGGGGAGCTGGGATGGGTTTTCCCTAGTCTGGTACAGGAGGTTAGTCAGGGATAGGGAGATTCTATCAGCTGTTTACCACAGCCTTTTAGTGGCCTCAATTTCAACTATAGTATCAACTATTATTGGGGTGCTTGGAGCTATAGGGATCAGTCCCTATAGAGGTAAACTTAAGAGGGCTATTCTAGGCATGAACCAGATACCTGTCTTAAATCCTGATATAGTAATGGCAGTAGGCCTTATGGTTTTTTATAGGAGTTTAGGGCTGGACTTTGGCCTTCTTAGCCTGATCTTGTCCCATATAGCCTTTACTGTGCCCTATGTGGTGCTCTCGGTACTGCCCAAGCTAAAACAAATGCCTTCCTCCCTGCCTGAAGCAGCTATGGACCTGGGAGCCACTCCTGCCCAGACCCTTTGGAAGGTGGTAATTCCCTATATTAAGCCAGGAATTATTTCTGGGGCCCTTATGGCCTTCACCCTGTCAATTGATGACTTTGTTATTAGCTTTTTTACAACTGGTAGTGGGGTTGATACCATCTCTACCCTGGTCTATTCCATGGCCAGGCGGGGAATAAACCCAGAGATAAATGCCCTATCTGCCATTATGTTTGTAGTTGTGCTTTTACTCCTTGTCATTATGAATTTGCCCAAGGAAAAATCTGCTCAGGAGGGGAGATGAAAAGAATACTACTAGTTTTAAGCCTGCTCCTTCTACTGAGCGGTTGCAGTAATAAAGATGGTAGAGAAGAGCTAAATCTCTACAACTGGGGCGACTATATAGATACAGAGCTTTTAAGAAAATTTGAAGATGAAACTGGTATTAGAGTTATCTACTCTAACTACAATACCAATGAGGACATGTATGTAAAGCTTAAAAGTGGTGGAACCAACTATGATCTTGTAATACCCTCTGACTATATGATAGAGCGGCTTATAAAAGAGGATATGCTCAGAAAAATCAACTGGGATAATGTGCCCAACAGGATTTATGTAGATGAAGACTACCTCTATCACTCCTATGACCCTAACCAGGAATATTCCATTCCATTTTTCTGGGGGACTCTGGGAATCATTTATAACACAAATTTAGTGGATGAAGAGGTTGACTCCTGGGGCATACTCTTTGAAGAAAAATATAAAAGAAACATTATCATGATGGACACCTCTAGGGACTCTTTAGGGGTAGCCCTTAGCTATTTAGGTTACTCTATGAACTCTGTAGACCTTAAGGAGATGGAGGAGGCCCGGGACCTTTTAATAAAGCAGTACCCACTTGTCTATGCCTACCTAGTAGACCAAACCAGGGATGTAATGATTAATGGAGAGGCCGCCCTGGGGCTAATCTACTCTGGGGACGCCCTAGACGCCTTATCAAATAATGAGGATCTGGCCTATGTAATACCAAAGGAGGGCTCAAACCTCTGGTTTGACTCCATGGTTATACCAGCCTCATCTAAAAATCCTGAGAATGCCGAGGCCTTTATAAACTTTATGCTGAGGCCCGAAAATGCCGCTCAGAACTCAGATTATATCTACTACTCCATACCATCCAGTGAAGGTAGGGCATTGTCAGATGAGGAGATCAGAGATTCAGAGGTGGCCTATCCCAACCTTTCTGATTATAAATTTGAAATCTTCCACGATCCTGGTCCCTATATCAAGCTCTATGACAATCTATGGCAGGATGTGAAGAATCAGTAGTTGCTTTTTAAGGCTGCCTTGGTGGCCTTTTTTTTAACAATTTTGCAAGGAAACTCAGATAGTGGTATCTTAAAGTAAATAAGATAAAGAGGTAAAGATGATTAAGTATTTGGGTGCTTTTAGCTTTAGCTTAGGCCTTCTTTTGGCAGTTACTCTAACCCTGGTTGGCCTGGTTCCGGTTTATGACCTAGTCCAGGACTGGGCTGGGGTAGAGGAAAGCTCTGGCTATAGTAGGGACTATCTTCATGAAGTTAATAGGGCTATGAGGGACTATCTCTATGGGTATAGACCGGATTTGATTGTTGAAAAAGAAGGCGGGAGTCTTTTTCAAGGCCAGGAAATTTTTCATATGGCCGAGGTGAAGAAGCTGTTTACGGGCCTGGCCAGGGCTAGCCTTGCTCTACTACTAGTGGGTCTTCTTCTATCTTTAAAGTTTAAGACCAGGCTATTTAAAGACCAGCTATTAACTATGCTGGGCCTACTTGGGACTTTGGGCCTAATGAGCCTTTTTTTTGATAAGTCCTTTGTCCTGGTCCACAGGATATTTTTTAATAATGAGCTTTGGCTCTTTCCCTGGGACAGCCAGCTTATAACTATCCTCCCTCAAAACTTCTTTTTCTATTTCGCACTACTTATTATTGGAGTCTTTGCCAGTGGAAGTCTTCTTATTTATTTCTTAGAAAGGATCTACTATGATTTTGCATCTAGGCAGGGATAGCCGGGAAAAAAGACAGGCTATCTATAAAAAGATTCTCGAATCTAAGAGTGCCTCTATAATTACCCCTGAACAGGCTACCCTGGATCTTGAGAGGGACATAATTGAGACCCTGGATTTAAAGGGTCTACTTTTTCATGATGTTACCAGCTTTTCCAGGCTTTTAAGTCGAACTGTCGACTATTTTGGTGAAGAGGCTTTTCTTTCTGATGTGGGGAAATTTCTTCTTCTCCACCAGGTTTTAGAGGAACTTAAGGAGGAGCTGCCTCTTTATGGAAGCAGTTTTAATAAAGAGGGTTTTTATGAAGAGCTGGTCCAGGCCCTTAATCTTTTTGAGAGAAGCGGGGTGGAGCCTTTAAGCCTCCTGGAGATGGAGGAAGAAAGACTTAGGGAGCTAGGCAGGATCTATGAGGCCTACCAAGCCAAGATTAGGGATAAAAACCTATACGATAATAAGGCAGTAGAACTTTTTTCCAGGCTTCCAAAAGGCCAGTACTACTCTGAGGACCAGGTTTGGATTATTGGCTACAAGGCCTTTGACTACCTCCACTGGCTGATGATTGAAGAGCTGAATAAAAACTCCCAGGTCAATATTGTGCTTAGCCTTGAAGATGACCCGGTTTTTTCTGCCACAGTCAGGACCAAAGAGAGACTGGAAAGGGATTATAGCACTAGGCTTATAAACTATGAGGCTGGGGATAATAAGGCCTATGAGTTTTCAAGACAGATTTTAAGTGAGGAAGAGGAAGAAGTCATTGATATAGAGCCCCTTGTATTTTCTGCCAAGGACCCCTATGTGGAGGCAGAGTTTATTGGCCTTCATATAATAAAAAGGCTAAAGGATAATCCTGGCCTTAGCTATAGGGACTTTAAGATTTTGGTTTCTGATATGGAGAGTTACGACTTTGTATTTAGGCAGGTCTTTACTGAGCTGGGGCTACCCCTCTTTTCTGATAGGAGGCGCTCCATTCTTGAAAGTCCTATGATTAGGAGCTTTCTCTCCCTGCTTAGAGCCCTACAAAGGGGACTAAGGAGGGAGGAAATCCTGGGTTTTCTCAAGGGCTTTTTAGCTGAAGGCGACTGGCAGGACCTGGATAATTTTGAGAACTACTGCTTTTCAAATGGCATAGGAGGAAGGGCCTTTAAAGAGGCCTTTGAAGACCCTCTTATGGAGGAGCTTAGAGAAAAGTTCCTAGGTAGCCTTGTTGGCTATGAAGAGGAGTTTAGACATACTAAAAAGATTTCAGACTTTGAGCTTTTATTAAAGGAGGTCCTTGCAAGCCTTGGCTTTGCTAAGAGGCTGGAAGAGGAGGCCAGGGACTATGCCAGCCGGGATCAGGGTGAGGAGGCCCAGCTTCTAGCCCAGCTTTGGGAAAATCTTATGGAGCTTTTAGCCCAGCTTAGCCTGGTTGGGCCTAGAGAGGAAATCAGTTTTACTGATTATATCTCACTATTAGAATCAGCCCTATCAAAGATGAGTCTGGGTATTATTCCCCCTGCCATAGATAGTATAAGGCTGGCTACCCTTTATAGGTCCACCCATGACCCGGTTAACTATCTGTATTTTTGTGGCCTTAACGATGGGGTCCTACCTCGGGAATATAAAGAGGACCTGCTTTTAAAAGAGGAGGACAAAGAGCGGCTCCAGAAAGAAGGGTTTTTAGTCTATGATAATTTTGAGAATAAAGAGGAGCTTGATAGGCTGGACTTTTTAACAGCCCTGAGCCTAGTAGAGGGCCAGTACTTTTTTAGCTATGTTCTGGCGGATATAGCAGGCAAGAGCAAGGCTCCTTCTGTATATATAGAGAGAATTCTTGAAAGGACAGAGGCTGATTTTATTTCCTCGGCCCATAGCGATAGGTATTTGAAGGACTACTATGTCCTTCATCCTTCAATGAGCTTTAGGTATGGCCTCAGAGCTGTAAGGGAAAAAAGGGACGAGCTTATCTATGGTCTTAGTCAAAGGGAGCTAGATGAAATAAAAGAAGCCATAAAGTCTCCTCCCCCTGCAGGGCCACTAAAGAGGGAAGATAAGAGGCTTTATATGTCCATTTCAAGGCTGGAGCGCTTTAGGCTCTGCCCCTTCCAGTACTTTATCAGGGATGACCTAAGGGCCAGGAAGCGCAGGGCCTATAAGGTGGATGCCATGGATCTTGGAAACTTCTTTCACAGTGTTATGGAAAGAGCAATGGAGGACTATGCCAAGGGCCTATATAAACTGGATGGCCTTGAAGACTACTTAAGTGGCCTTGCTAGAAAAATCATTAAAGAAAATCCAGACTACAGAGCCTTTGAGGCAACTGGATCGGGTAGTTTTTTACTTAAGCGGAGCCTTACTACTTTAGAAGGTCTAATTCGCTATCTAATTGCCCATAGCTTGAAGAGCTCCTTTACCCCCTCCTACTTTGAGCAAAGCTTTAGTATAGATGGGGAAAGGTTTGTTTTCAGGGGCATTATAGATAGGGTAGATGTGCTAGGTGATAAATTTCTAGCTATAGACTATAAAACTGGGGGCAAGTCTTTTGATTTAAATAGGGTTTTTCAGGGAATTGATCTTCAGCTTATGCTCTATATAGATGGCTTTAAATCGGTAAAGGAAGACATGATGCCTGCTGGAGTCTTTTATTTTAGGCTCCATGACCCTTTAGGAACCGAGGCTAAAAAGAGGGACAAGCAGCTCCAGTATAGTGGCATCTTTATTGGTGATGAGGAGCTGGCAGCCGAATATGACCCAGAGCTTGGGCAGGGAGTCCTCCCCATGAGTCTTACCTCTAAAGGAGCTTTTACCAGGCATAGTAGAGTCTTAGACCCTGACCAGGCAGAAAAGCTCTTAGAAAGAAGTAGGAGTTTTTCTAGAAGCTATGTTGATAGGATTTTTGAGGGGGATATGAAGATCCTTCCCCTTTATGATGAAAAGGCCGGTCCTGGTTTTGGCCGGGCCTGTGATATTTGTGACTATAAAGCTATTTGCCGCTTTGACCCTAGAGGGCCTGGAGGCAGTTATAGCAGGTTTGAGATTTTAAAAGATGAAGAGATTATGGAGGCACTAAGTGAAGTGGACCCCTAAGCAAAAGGAAGTAATTGAAACCAGAGACCTTGATATCCTGGTCTCGGCTGCTGCTGGCTCTGGTAAAACCGCAGTTTTAACAGCTAGGATCTTAAAGCTAATTGAAGAGGGTCATTCCATAGACGATTTTTTAGTTATTACCTTTACCAGGGCTGCAGCTGAGGATATGAAAGACAAGGTGAGAAGGGGACTTTTTGAGAGGTCTAGAGGGCCTGGAGGGGAATATTTTTCCCAGGAGCTAAAAAAGCTACCTAGAGCCCAGATATCCACCATCCACTCCTTTTGTTCTGCAGTTATTAGAGAAAACTTTCATGTGCTAGGTATTGATCCAGGCTTTAAAATTGCCCATGAAGGCGAGCTAAAAATCATGGAAGAAGAGAGCCTGGACCAGGTCATGGAGGCCTACTATAAAAAGGAAGACCAGGATTTCTACAAATTACTGGAAATTTTTACCGACCAGAGAACAGACCTGGGCCTTAGAAATGTTATTGTAGAAACAGAAAAGTTTCTATCCCAAAAACCAAGAAGGGACCTCTATCTTGAAACTATGAAGGGGCACTACAGTGATGATAAATACTGGAAGGACCTACTTGAAGAAAGGGACCAGGAAAAAAAAGAACAGTTTAGACACCTTTATAACCAGGTGATTAATCTGGTAGAGTCAGCTGAGTTGCTGGCCTTTCTAGAAGAAGAAAGGCGCATGATTGAAAATTTACCTAGCCAGCTTTATGAATTTAAGAGGTATCCCTCCACCAAGGCGGTAAGAGAGGAAATCTTTAAAGACGAGATAAAGGGGGCCAGGGACCAGTGGAAGAAGCTTCTAAGTCCCGGCTTTGAAGATGAGGTCCAGCTCTTTAGGGATTTAGAGGCCTCCTATAAGCACATTGAGAAGCTGGTGGAAGTTACTGAAAACTTTAGCCAGGTCTTTTCAAAGAGGAGGTTAAGGGATAATAGGTTTAGCTATGGTGACCTGGAGACCTTGGCTTTAAAGGCCATGGAGGACCAGGAGGTTAGTAAGGCTTATAGGCAGAGGTTTGCCTTTGTCTTTGTAGATGAGTATCAGGATACCAATGAGCTCCAGGAGTATCTAATCTCGCTTTTTGTTAGACCAGGGGGGCTCTTTATGGTAGGGGATATTAAGCAGAGTATCTATGGATTTAGGGAAGCCAGGCCCCAGCTTTTTATTGATAAGTTCCATAGCTATAAGTCCAGTCCTGGTAAACTTAGAATTGACCTGACTAAGAACTTTAGAAGCTCAGCCCCTATTCTTGAAAGCTGTAACTTTGTCTTTGAGAGGCTTATGCGCAGGGACTTTGGCGGTATAGACTATGATGAGGCCGCCAGGCTGGTCTTTGGTAATAGGGAGCTTGAAGCCATAGATGATGAGGTGGAGTTTTTAGTTAGTCAGGGAGGCGAGGATCCTGTAGAAGAGGAGCTAAGGTCTATTATTGCTAGGATAAGGGAGCTCCTGGAGGCTGGAGCCAGCTACAAGGATATAGTAATCCTCTACCGCTCGCCAAAGAGTTTTACAGAAAAGGCCCTTGCCATGTTTAGAGAGGCCGACCTACCCCTTTACAGTGACCAGGGGGAGAGCTATCTTGAAAGCTTAGAGGTACAGATCCTTCTTAACTATCTGGAGATTATTAATAATGCCTTTTTAGACCTACCCCTACTAAGCCTTCTTAGGCTACCCCGCTATGGCTTTTCTGATCAGGAGCTTTATAGCTTTAGGACTAAGGGAGAGTTTTTCCACCAAGGTTTTTATGGCTACGATGAGCCAGGAGAGCTTCTAGATAAGAAGGAGTTTTTTATAGAAGAGATCAGGCAGCTGCGCTGGAAGAGCCGTCAGCTGGGTGTTTCAGAGCTCCTCCATTATATTTATAGGCAGGTGGACTTTGAGAGGTTTGCCCTACTTATGAGTGGCGGTGAGCAGAGGCTAATGAATATTAGGTATCTTTTTGAGCGGGCCAAGGAGTTTGAAGAGACTACCCTTGTAGGCCTGCCCGCCTTTTTAGATTACATTAATAACCTGAGGCTGCAAAAGCAGGACTATGAGTCTGCCAAGCTTCTTGGGGAGGACGCTGATGTAATAAGACTTATGAGTATCCACAAGTCTAAGGGACTGCAGTTTCCCATAGTCTTTGTAGCAGGCCTCTGGAAACAGTACAATGAGATGGGCTATAGGGGACCTATTTTTCAGGATGATGAGCTTATGGTTATGGACTTTTATGACCTGGAAAAAAGAGAGGTCAAAAGGTCGGTTTTTAAGGATATCCTTATAGAGAAAAGTAAGATTAGAGCCAGGCAAGAAGAGGTTAGACTTCTTTATGTTGCCATGACCAGGGCTATAAAAAAGCTAATTCTTTCTACCTATCTTAAAGAAGATTTGATACCAGGTAGAGAGCTTTCTACTTGGGAGCTGGCTTCTCAAAAAAGTTTCCATGACTTGCTGACAAAGAGCATAGGAAAGTTTGAGCCACCTGCACCAAAATATGTTATTATAGAAGTTGGTGAAGAGGAGGAAAAAACCAGTTCAGGCCCCAGGGCTAAGGAGCTGGAAACCTTTATTCCACCTAGGGCTAGGACGCAGAGTTTCAAGACCGGCATCAGTGAGCTTGTCAGTCAGGCGCCTCAAGCTGTTGATTTTAAACTTGATGGAGCCGGCAAGGAAAGAGGAAGTCTCTTTCACAGGGTCATGGAGCTTATGGATCTTGAAAAGGCTAGTCAGGATCATTTGAAGGAGCTTAAGAGACTTGAAGCCCTGGGCCTTATAGAGGACTTTAAAGATAGGGAGCTGGTGGATAAGTTCTTTTCATCTGAACTTGGCAGGAGGCTCCTGGCCTCGGATAGGATACTAAGAGAGCAGCCCTTTATTTTAAGAAAGGATTCAAGACTCCTCCAAGGAGTGGTGGACCTGGCCTTCTGGGATCAGGGCTGGGTTCTGGTAGACTACAAGACCGATGGTTCCCTGGCCTACCTTGAAAGTTACAAAGGACAGATGGGCTATTATATAGAAGCATTTGAAAATATATCTGGAGATAAGGTGAGGGAAGCCTATCTTTATTTCCTACGTTTAGACAAGATCATTTCAATAAAGGAGAACATTGATGATTGAAAAAATGACGACACAAACAATTCGTTATTTAGCTGTTGATGCCATTGACAAGGCAAAGTCAGGTCATCCTGGCCTACCCATGGGAGCGGCTCCCATGGCTAAGGTACTCTTTAGGGACCATATGAATTTTAATCCTGAGGATCCAGCTTGGAAGGGCAGGGATAGGTTTGTCCTTTCTGCAGGTCATGGCTCAGGCCTACTCTACGCCCTGCTCCACCTTTATGACTATGGTGTGAGTATTGATGACTTAAAACAGTTTAGGCAGGTAGGTTCCATAACCCCAGGTCATCCTGAGTTTGCACAGACTCCTGGAGTTGAGACTACAACTGGCCCTCTAGGCCAAGGACTGGCTAATGCTGTTGGTATGGCCATGGCTTCTAAGAAGATGGCTGCAGATTTCGGTGAACTCTTTGATAACTATACCTATGCAATTGTAGGGGATGGGGACTTGATGGAGGGGATAACTGCTGAAGCTTCCTCTTTAGCGGGTCACTTAAAATTAAATAAGCTAATTGTACTTTACGATTCCAACAACATTACTATTGATGGAAGAACAGATATAACCTTTAGCGAAAATGTACTGGATAGGTACAAGGCCTATGGCTGGAATACCATTTTTGTAGAAGATGGTAATGATGAAGAGGCCATAACTAGGGCTATAGCTGAAGCTAAAAAAGCTGAGGCTCCAACACTAATAGAGATAAAGACCATTATTGGCTATGGCAGTCCTAATAAGAGTGACTCCTCTGCTGCCCACGGGGCACCACTAGGAGCTGAAGAAACAGCCCTTACAAAGAAGACTACAGGCTGGGACTTTGAAGAGACCTTCTATGTGCCTGAAGAGGTTAGGGATGAGTTTAAGAAAATTATTGAAAAGAAGAAGGATTATTATAATAAGTGGATAGCTGAATATGAGGCCGCTGGTATAGTCTTTCCTTCTATTAAAGAGGGGGCCCTAGAAGCCATGATGGCAGCTTCAGGAGAGGCCAAGGCTACAAGAAATCATGGGGCCACTATGATTAACATTCTTAATGAGTATCTGCCTGGGCTTTTTGGGGGGTCTGCTGACCTAGCTGGTTCTAATCTGACTACTATAAAAGATGGAGGTTTTTTCTCAGCTGAAAACCCAGCTGGCCAAAATATCCATTTTGGGATCAGGGAGCATGCCATGGCTGCTATTGTAAATGGCATTGTCCTCCATGGCACCTACAGGGGCTTTGATTCAACCTTTCTTAGCTTTGCAGATTATATGAAGCCTTCACTGAGGCTGGCAGCCCTTATGCATATACCTGCTGTTTCTATCTTTACCCATGACTCTATTGGAGTTGGTGAAGATGGTCCTACCCACCAGCCTATAGAGCAGGCTCTAATGCTGAGGAGTATTCCAGGTATGAGGGTATATAGACCCGCTGACGCCAAGGAGACAGCCCAGGCCTATTATGACGCCTTTACAGGTGAAGGACCTGCTTCAATCCTACTTACTAGGCAGAAGCTACCAGAGCTAGAAATAGACAGGGCAGAGGCTGGTAAAGGGGGCTATATAGCCTTTAAGGAAGAAGAGGCTCCAGAGCTTATCCTACTAGCTTCAGGAAGTGAACTCCACCTAGCCCTTGAAGTTGCCAAGGCTCTAAGGGGCAGGGTTGATACCAGGGTAGTAAGTATGCTGAGTATGGAAGTATTTGAGGCTCAGAGCCCTGAATATAAAGAAGAGGTTTTACCAGGTAGTGTTAGAAGACGTATAGCCATTGAAGCGGGCTCATCCATTAGCTGGTATAGGTATATCGGCCTTGATGGTCAGTGTATCTGTATGGACCGGTTTGGAACCAGTGGGCCTGGAGATGAGTTGTTTAAACTCTATGGGTTTACCCAAGAAAAAATATTAGAAAAAATTGAGAGGTATTTAGAAGATGAAGGTTAAGGTTACTGAGACAATCCTAAGAGATGCCCACCAATCTCTGATTGCAACTAGGATGCCACTGGAGGATATGATTCCAGTATTAGAACAATTAGACAGTGTAGGCTACCA
>LFTD01000036.1:13258-49728 GCA_001512625.1 Clostridiales bacterium DTU036
CTGCGCTTTATTAAAAAGCATGTGAAGAATACCAAGCTACAGATGCTTTTGAGGGGTCAAAACATTCTTGGATATCGCCACTACGCCGATGAAGTTGTTGAGGAGTTTGTCCAGCGCTCAGTTGATAATGGCATAGATATTGTTAGAATATTTGATGCCCTTAATGACTTTAACAACATCAAGGTAGCCCTAAAGGCTACTAAAAAGGCTGGAGCCCACGCCCAGGCTGCCATAAGCTATACCACAAGCCCCGTCCATACCAAGGAGAAGTTTGTAGAGATGGCCAAGGAGCTTAGGGATATGGGAGCTGATTCTATCTGTATTAAGGATATGAGTGGAATCCTCCTGCCCTATGAAGGAGCTGAGCTAGTAAAGGCTATTAAGGCCGAGGTTGACCTACCACTAGAACTCCACTCCCATATGACAAGTGGGGTTGCTGACCTTATGTATCTCAAGGGAATTGAGGCGGGAGCCGATATAATTGATACTGCTCTTAGCCCTCTAGCCATGGGTTCAAGTCAGCCAGCTACTGAGTCCTTTGTAATGAGCCTTAAAGATGGTCCCTATGATACGGGCCTAAATATAGAAGTTCTTATGGAACTTGCTAATTACTTCCGCGGTAAGACTAGCGAGTATCTTGAAAAGGGGCTACTAAATCCCAAGGTTATGGGAGTTGATGTTAGGACTCTTTGGTATCAGGTGCCAGGCGGTATGCTTTCAAACCTTGTAAGTCAGCTTAGTGAATCAAATAGGCTTCATCAGCTAGATGATGTTATGGCTGAGGTTCCAAAGGTTAGAGAAGACCTTGGCTATCCTCCCCTTGTAACTCCAACTTCACAAATAGTTGGAACCCAGGCCCTCTTTAATGTGCTTACTGGTGAGCGCTATAAGATGGTACCTGAAGAGGTCAAGGCCTATATGAGAGGTGAGTATGGTAGAAGCCCTGCTCCCGTTAATGAAGAGATAAAAAAACTGGTCTTAAATGGTCAAAAACCTAAGGAAGAAAGGGTTCAGACCCTGGAAGACTTCAAGAAGGAAATAGGTGAATACTACACCCAGCCCGAGGATGTGCTAAGCTACGCTCTCTTCCCCCAGGTAGCTCTGGAGTTCTTTAAGAAGAGAGAGGCTGCATCCTTAAACCTTGACAATAATCTACTCGATAGAGAGAACAAGGTCTACCCAGTCTAATGATGATTGGTATTGATCTGGTTTACGTGCCAAGAATAGAGGCCCTTTTAAATAAAGGGCCCTTTCTAAAACGTTTTTTTACAGATGAAGAAATTGAATATTTTGAGAAAAGAAAGTCTGCTGAGGTTGTGGCTGGAAACTTTGCTGTTAAGGAGGCCTTTAGTAAGGCCTTGGGAACTGGAATAAGAGACTTTGCTTTAAAGGATGTAGAGGTACTTAGGGATCAGCTGGGAAAACCAATAATAAGACTTGGCGGGAGCTTAAAGGACAGAGAATTTAAATTTCTTCAGTGCAGTATCTCCCACGATGGGGACTATGCTACGGCTATAGTTATTATGGAGGAGGAGAAATGAGACCTACAATAGCAAGAATACATATGAAAAACCTTAAGGCCAATATGGATTTGATGAAGGAGAAGGCAGGAGATAGGACCTTCCTTGCTGTCATTAAAGCCGATGCCTATGGTCATGGGGCAATTGAATGCTTAAACTATTTATATAAGGAAGGAGTTCGACACTTTGGTGTGGCCACCTTTGGTGAGGCTCTGGAACTTAGGGCAGTCTACGAGGATATCTTTATCCTGGTTTTGGGGGCAACTGACCCTTCTGACTATGAGGAGGCTGCCAGAAAAAATATCAGACTACCAATTTTTGATTTGGCCAGTCTTGAGAACTATTTAGCCCTTGAAGAAAAGGGACCAGTACATATTAAGATCGACACTGGCATGCACAGGGTAGGTCTTCAGCCCCAGGAGTTTATGGATAACATTGATAAAATCAAATTACTTGGAGCCGAGGGAATCTATACCCACATAGCCAGGGCCGATGAAGAAGATACCACTTCCGCCTATGAGCAGATTGAAAGATTTAATAAAGTCCTTGAATTCAGCGATGCTCAGGGACTTAGATTCGATTTCATCCATTATGCTAACTCCGCAACTATCCTTAGTTTAGATCTGGGAAGGACTAATTTGGTCAGAGGTGGAATAGCCATGTATGGGCTGGCCCCAGATGGTAAGAAGGATTTTGGATTAAAACCTGTTATGACCCTCCACAGTAAGATTCTTTCTATTAGAGAAATCAATGAGGGGGAAGGGGTCAGCTATGGCCATACCTTCGTAGCAGAAAAACCCTCAAGAATAGGCACCATGCCAATAGGCTATGCAGATGGCTATAAGAGACAGATGTCTAGGAAGGTTAGAGTCTATGTTGCTGGAGCCTTTGCTCCTCAGATAGGCAATATATCCATGGACCAGACTATGGTTGATTTAACAGAAACCGATGCCAAGCTTTACGATGAAGTTGAGCTTATGGGTGAGCATGTTAAGTGTGAGGAGCTGGCTGAGGCAGCTGGGACTATAAACTATGAGATAGTAACAACCATGGGTAGGAGGGTAGACCGGGAGTATATCTATGAATAAATCCCATAGGAAGTTAAGATTAAAAATTCAAAGGGGGGATATCTACCTGGCTGACTTAGATCCTGGAGTAGGCTCCGAGCAGCAGGGCACTAGGCCAGTCTTGGTGCTACAAAATAACATAGGCAATAGATTTAGCCCCACAATTATAATTGCTCCTATAACAGGCCATATAAGAAAGGGCAATATCCCAACCCATGTACTTATCACAGAAGAAATTTCTGGTTTAGAGAAGGATTCAAATGTGCTTTTGGAGCAGATCAGGACCATTGATAAGCAAAGACTAATCACTAAGCTGGGTAGCCTCTCAAAGGTTGCTCTTATGGATATTGAGGTGGCAACTAGCATTAGTTTGGGCCTTGATAAAAAGGAAGAAATCTAGACAGAGAAGGGGACAGCTTTTTAACGGCGGTGTAATATGTCCCCTTTTTCTGTAAAAACTTTTGTTATTTTTAAAATAGACTTGCAAATCTTAATCAAGGAGGCCTATAATAATGAGCACCTTGAAAAGGAGAAGCTAATGTTAGAATTAAAAGAAGTATCTATGCGCTATCCAGCCGGCAATGTAGCACTGGATAATCTGAGTATAGAAATAGATAAGGGAGAGTTTGTTTTTCTTATTGGTGCCTCGGGCGCTGGTAAGTCTACCTTTATAAAACTTTTGACTAAGGAACTCTCACCAACCTCAGGCCAGCTTTGGTTTGAGGATAAAAATATAACTAAATATCACAAAAGAAGGATTCCTCATTATAGGAGAAATCTTGGTATAGTTTTCCAAGACTATAGACTTCTTGAAAAAGAAACTGTAGCAGAAAATATTGCCTTTGCTATGAGAATTGTAGGTAAGAAGAATAGGGAAATCAAAAGAGAACTCCCCCTAATCCTAAATCTTGTAGGACTAAATGGTAAAGAGAAAAAATTTCCAGACCAGCTTTCCGGTGGAGAGCAGCAGAGGGTATCCATCGCTAGAGCCATTGCCAATAATCCCAAGCTACTTATTTGTGATGAGCCTACTGGTAACCTGGACCCTGCCACTTCCTGGGAACTTATGGACCTACTTAGTAAGCTCCATAACCATGGAACCACCATTATCATGGCTACCCATAGCAAGGACATAGTAAATACTATGCAAAAAAGGGTAATAGAGCTTGAAGATGGCAAGCTTATTAGGGATGAGAAGCAAGGAGGCTACGCATAATGGGTGCTCTAAGCTTTGTGTCATCACTTAAGAATATAAAACGAAATGCTTTAATGAGCTTTGCATCTATATTTTCAATAACATCTACCCTGATAATTCTCGGGATTGTTATTGCCTTAATTTTAAATGTCAACCATCTGACCGATGAGTTTGTAGATAAGTTCAACATCCTCAACCTACAAATAAGTGATGATTATAGTGATGGGGATATTGAAGAGCTTGAAGCTAAGATTTCTAGCATGGATAATATCAAGTCTGTCACTTTAATAACTAAGGAAGAGGCCTTGGAGAAGATGAAAAAAGACTTTGAAGGGCACAGCGAGACCCTTGAAGGTCTACCAGAAAACCCTATGCCCAACGTTCTTAGAATAGAACTTAAGGATGTGGAGCAGGCTGAGGCTACCATAGTTAAACTTGAGGAAATTGACAAAGATAATGAAATACATTATTATAGAGATACTGTTAATAAGATTTTAAATATAACCGATGTTATAAAGACCGTAGGCATGGTTCTAATTCTAATTTTATTAATAACAACAGTCTTCGTTGTAAACAATACTATCCGTGTAAGTATTGCTGGGAGAAGAACCGAGATAGGCATTATGCGCTATGTTGGAGCTACAAGAGGATTTATACGAAGACCCTATCTTGTTGAAGGCATTATACTAGGACTTTTAGGTGCTGTAATAAGCACAGCCTTGATTAATTTTGGGTATGACAAGTTTATTGGTATGACGCTAAGCAGCTTAAGCCAACTTGGCCAGGACAAACCCTTTCTTGATACACTATATATCGTGAAGAGGGTCGGTTTCCTGGCGGTAATTATTGGCATAGGTGTTGGCATGGTAGGCAGCATCTTCTCCGTACGAAAATACTTACGAGTGTAGAGGTGAAAAACATGAGAAAACTGATTGCGTTTTTGTTGGTACTTACAATGACACTTTCCTTGGGACTTTCCTTTGGAGCTAGCATTGATGACTTACAAAAGCAAATTGAAGAAAATGAAGCTAGTGTGGCGGGAAAACAAGCTGAGCTTGAGAGTGTTCAGGCTGAGCATGGCAGTGTAGAAGCTGCCTACTGGGCTGCAGTAGAAGAAATTGAAATTCTAGAAGAAAGAATTGCCCAAACTGCCCTAGACATAGAAGCTAAAGACAAAGAAATTGCAAAAGCCCAAAAGGAACTAGACAAGGCCCGCGAAGACTATGATTTCCAAGCCTCAGAGTTTGGTGGCCGTCTTAGGACCATGTATCTTACTAAGGATGAGTCCTTTTGGAATATGATTTTCAATGCTGAAGGCTTCGAAGATTTGCTGATGAGGATTTCAAATTATCGTCGCATCGTTAAAATGGACGAGGAAACCCTAGACAGCCTAAATAAGCAAAAACTGATTCTTGAAGAAATGGAAGCTAAACTTCAAGCTGAAATGGATGAGCTCCAAGGATTAAAAGATCAACAAGAAGTTGATAAGATTGCTTTAGATGCAAAGGCAGTTGAGCTAGAGGAGCGCAAGGCTGAACTAGCAGCTATGGCTGAAGAAATATCTAATCAAATTGCTGCAGAAGAAGCTGCTGGTTATGAGATTCAATCCCAAATTGATTACCTTGTAGAGCAAGCTAGGCTCCAAAGAGAAGCTGAAGAAGCTGCAAGAAGAGAACAGCAAAGACTTGAGCAAGAAAGACTTGAACAGGAAAATGGTAATTCTGATAGTTCTTCTAGCTATGATGAACCAAGTAGAGGCCCCGACTTTGTAGGTGGTGGCTGGGCTTGGCCAACTCCTGGATACTACTATGTTTCTTATGGATTTGGTAATAGAATTCATCCTCTATATGGAACTGCACAATTCCACAATGGAATAGATATTTTAGGTGATCATGGAACTCCAATTTATGCTGCTCGTTCTGGTTATGTAATACTAGCAGACTGGTATTCTGGCTATGGCAATACAGTTATAATTGACCATGGTGATGGAATGCAATCCCTATACGCCCATGGTTCTAGCATTGCTGCCTATTATGGCCAGTATGTAGGTGCTGGTGACTATATTATGGCTATGGGATCCACTGGAGTTTCCACTGCCAACCATCTCCACTTTGGAGTTATGAGTGGCGGTGTATGGGTTGATCCTACTGCTTATGTAGGTGGCTAGGATGAATCGTCGTCTACAGATTTCAACGATACTACTCACTGCAATCATTACGGTGATTGCAGTGATTTTTGTTGTAAAAGTAATTCCCTTTAAACTAGGGGACCAGGTTTTAATAGATGTGGATGAATATGAAGAGCTCTATAAGACCTATGAGCGTTTTGAAAAGATTCTAGCCTTAGAAAGAACAATTAAGGAAGAGTTCTATCAGGACACTACCGATGTAGACTTTGATACAGGCATGATAAAAGGACTCTTCGATTCCCTTGATGACAAATACTCCCAGTATTATGATAGGGAGGAGTATACCCAGTTTAAACTTGAACTTACAGGAAACTTCTCTGGAGTTGGCATTAACATAGATCCTATGGTGGATGGGGAGATTAATGTTGTTTCTATAATTGAAGGTACCCCGGCAGCTGGCTCTGGTATCCTAGCGGGGGATAGGATTTTTAGTGTTGATGGAATTGACATAATAGATGATGAATCTCATAATGCTGCTGTAGGTCGGATTAAGGGACCTGAGGGCACTGAGGTTACTCTAGGAGTCCGTCGCTTTAATAAAGAAAATGGGAAGGACGAGGAACTTAGCTTTACTATGAAGAGGGCGAGGATTCCCCTACCTCTAATTGAAAGTGAAATGATGGATGAGAGGGTTGGTTATCTTAGGATAATCTCCTTTGATGAAGGGGTTCACGGCAAATTTAAGGAAGCTTTACAGGGGCTAATGGACCAAGATATGAAAGCCCTGGTCCTTGACCTAAGGAGCAACCCTGGTGGATCTTTAAATGAGGTCATAAAGATTGCCGATGAGATTTTGGGTAAGCAGGTAATTGTTTCTACAGAGGGGCCTAGTTCTCCAAAGAGGACCTTTGAGTCCGATGAGAAGAATAGGCTAAAGATTCCTTTTGTGGTACTTATAGATGGTTCTTCAGCTTCAGCCTCGGAAATCCTAGCAGCCTCGATTCAAGATACAGAGTCAGCCCCACTATTTGGAAGTCACAGCTTTGGTAAGGGCCTAGTCCAAGATGTTATAAGCCTACCTGATGGTACTGGTTTTAAGCTGACTACTTCTTATTATTTAACACCTAGTGGTAGACTGATTACCCCTGATGAGCCTCTAATACCCGATGTATCTGAGGAAGAAATCCAGGAACTAGGCTATGAGGATAGTTTTGATGACTTCGGAAGATTTATAGATGATGGTGTGCTAAATTACTCAGTAGACTATCTGAATGAACTTTTAGATTAAAAGCATAAAAGATTGGGAGCCCTGTTAATGAGGGGCTTCTTTTTTTTCAAAAAATGGTAGGGATAAAGCTAGGGCTATAGTATAATGAGTAAAGGAGGTGGCTATGCAATATAAAAAATTCTACGAATACGCACCACTACTTATTTTAGGAGCGGTTTTATTCTTTTTTGCCAATAACATGAATTATCTTCGAGAAATTTTTCGCATAACCCAGCCTGTCCTGTGGGGAGTTGCAATTAGCTATATTATGAACCCCGTATGCACCTTCTTTATGCAGAAGACCAATTGGCGCTGGTCTCTTAACATTCTGGTAGGTTATCTATTATTCTTTATAATTATAGCTGGTTTTATTTTTTTAGTTATACCTATTATTGGTGAAAACTTAGCAGACCTTATCAAGAGCCTTCCTTCTATAGCAAGAGCTATAAGGGATATGCTAATTGAAATAGAAAAGGATTTATCCGCAGGTCCCCTGGCCCCCTTAGTTAAGCAGCTAAATCTAGGTAGCTATATAGAGCTGGGCTTTAGTAAGATAGGAGGCCTGCTCAATGGTATATCTAAGCTTGTGTTAGTCTTTTTCAAGGGACTCAGTCAATTTATCCTGGGCCTTATCATCTCCATCTACATGCTTTTAAATAAGGAATCAATTAAGCAGAAGGTCTTTAGGTTTTTACGGGTTCGCTTTACAGATGAGAGGGAGAGAGCAGTGGGAGACTTTATTAGAAAGGCTGATAGGACCTTTGGAGGCTTTCTTTCGGGTAAGCTCCTAGATTCTTTGATTATAGGAATAATTGCCTTCTTTGGCTTTCTGGTCCTTAAGGCACCCTATCCCCTGCTTCTGGCCTTAATAGTTGGAGTCACCAATATAATCCCCTACTTTGGACCGCTCATTGGAGGAGTTCCTGTAGTTTTTATAGTAATGTTTGTTGATGTAAAGCTTGCCGTATATGTAGCTATATTTATTTTTGCCCTCCAGCAACTGGATGGCTACTATATAGGTCCGAAAATACTAGGAGAGAGTATAGGGGTTTCACCCTTTTGGGTAATCCTGGGAGTTGTAATTGGCGGAGGCTTCTATGGGGTTGTTGGTATGGTACTAGGAGTTCCCACTTTGGCGCTTATAAATAGTGAGTTTGATGATTACTTGGAAAGAAGAGAAAAATTAATAGTTTCAAAGGAAAATGAGCCTGGTTAGGCTCGTTTTATTATGTACAATTAACTAACTAGAAGAATAATAATCATAAATAAGCACAAAAAAGGTTGTTAATTTAACAAATCACTGATATACTAGGGTACAAACAAAAATAAGGACTAAGTCCTAGAAAGGATGGAAGCATGAAAAAAGAAAGAGAATCATGGGGATCGCGGATAGGTTTTGTTCTGGCTGCGGCAGGATCTGCTATAGGCCTTGGAAACATCTGGAGGTTTCCCTATATTACCGGTGAAAACGGTGGCGGAGCCTTCCTGCTCATTTATTTATTTTTTACCTTTGCAGTAGGTGTTAGTGTAATGACTTCAGAGTTTATTCTTGGTCGGAGCTCCAAACTGTCTTCAGTAGGAGCTTTTAAATCCAAGGATAGGTCTTGGACTTTTGTTGGTGTCCTGGGTGTTCTTACTCCGTTTTTAATCATGGGTTATTACCCAGTAATAGGAGGTTGGTCTCTAGCCTATATGGTCAAGTCTCTAACTGGCCTACTTAAGTCCCCTGATATGGTTGACTCCTTTGTGGGCCTAATCTCAGGGACTTGGGAACCCCTAATATGGATGCTTATATATCTTGCTATGAATGCTGTTATTATTGCAAGGGGAGTAAATAAAGGGATTGAGAAGGCTTCGGTTGTTCTCATGCCTACTTTATTTGTATTATTGATCATCATTATAATTAAGGGACTTACTTTACCAGGCTCAGGTGCAGGCTTAACCTTCCTACTAAAACCAGATTTTTCTCAGGTAAGACCCAGCTCCTTCCTAGCGGCTTTGGGGCAGGCCTTTTTCTCTCTAAGTCTGGCCATGGGAGTTATGACTACCTATTCCTCCTATCTCGGAGAAGAAGAGTCTCTGCCAAAGAATGCTTTAATTATCTCCACCATGGACTTTTCTATTGCTCTGATGGCAGGCCTAGCTCTTTTCCCAGCTTTATTTGCCTTTGGTCTAGAGCCAACTCAGGGACCTGGTCTAGTATTTATGGTAGTGCCTAGAATCTTCCAGGAAATGGGAGCTGTTGGCCCCATCTTTAGCTTTATCTTCTTTGCAGCCCTAATGGTTGCAGCTCTGACTTCCTCTATGTCTCTACTAGAAGTTGTTGTTAGTTATCTCATGGATGAGAGAGGAATGGAGAGAAGGAAGGCCACCTGGTTATCTGCAACTGCTATGTTTGTTGTCTGTATTATGGCCTCCCTTAGCCAAGGCCCCTTGGCAGACGTGACCCTCTTTGGCCTAGGCACCCTAGACTTCTTAGATACCATTACAGATAAGATTTTCCTAGCTGTGGGCGGTGCTCTAATAAGTATCTTTGTAGGCTGGAAGTTGGATAAAGATTTTCTTTATAACCAGTTTACCAATAATGGCAAGAGCGCCACTGGCTTTTTCAACATCTGGTATAACCTTGTTAAATTTGTTATTCCTGTACTGGTAGCAGTCGTTGCTATATCTGGAATCCTGTCTATCGAGCAAACAGGTGTCATGGTTACTGGACTGGTTGTAATCGCTGTTCTAGCTATTTTTTCTAAAAAATTGTAGTAATAAAGAGAAGCCTGAACCTAGGCTTCTTTTTTTTGCAAAAATGTTGATAATTTTGATTGAAGCGAATGATGTGGTAAGCTTTGGGGTAGTGATAAATAGATTAGTATTTAAGAGGATTTATATGGTAAGAATAATAACTGATTCTTCTGCGGACTTAAGACCAGAAGAGTATATTGAGTTAGGAGTAAGCCCCCTTTATTTAATTATCAATCAGGGTGAGCGGGAATTTAGAGATGGCCAGGATATTTTTGGAAGGGATCTATTTAGGGGACTAGCAGAGGGCAGGAATTATAGTTCTGCCCAGGTTCCGGTTTTTGATTATCTCAAGCTTTTTAATAGTCTAGCTTCCCAGGGCCATGACTTTATTTATCTTTCAATTTCTTCGGGTATTTCAGGCAGCTTTGAGACAGCTAGCCTAGCTATGGAAGCAATTAAAGAAGGTTATCCTGAGGTTAGAATGGCAGTGGTTGATTCCCGTGGGGCTTCGGTGGGGCAGGGGCTTATTGTAAGAAAGCTAGCAGAGGCTGCAAAAAAGGAGAAAAGCTTTGAAGAGCTTATGGAGCTGGCGGTCTTTCTCCAAAGCCATATCAAGCATGGATTAATAGTGCCGGACCTAAACCACCTATCAAAAGGGGGCAGGCTCTCAAAAAGCCAGGTGGTGCTAGGAAATTTAATGGGAATTATCCCCCTTATAGAGTTTGACTCCCAGGGCAACCTCTATGTTTTAGACAAAATCAGGGGCAGGAAAAAAGCCCAGAGATTTTTCCTAAACAAGGCCTTAAAGGATAATCCTGGGCTTGATGAGATTAATATAGTCTATACCGATGAAGAGTCCAGAGATAGCTTCTTAAAAGAGGTCCAGGAGCTAATGCCTGGTGTTAAAGTAGAGGACTGGGAGCTGGGCTGCGCCATTGGCCTTCACACTGGGCCTGGAGCCCTAGGCATTGCCTACTTAGACAAAAACATACCTGATAAGTTTATTTAAGGCTAGGAGGGAAGCTATCCTCCATATCGGTCAGCTCAAAGATATCATCACCAGGCTTTAGTACATGCATAACCCACTGCGCTTTAATCTCCCAGAGATTGGCCTGAACAGAAAAGGGATTCCAATCCTCAATATCAAAAATTCTCTGCCAGCTAGAAGTTATTTCATCTTCAAAGAGCTGGTAGAGTTTTTTATTTTTATCTAGTAGTAGTTCAAAGGAATTACTAATACCATGCTTATTTAGCTCCTTAAGATATCTCTTTTCATCCTCGCTATCAGAGGGTAGATATAGGTTGTTAAGTACAAAGTCCCACTTAGTTCCATCAAAATACAAAACCTGGTCTCTGGGTACTCTAAGGGCGTAGACCAGCTCCTTTTCTATGGGCTTGAGGCAGTTTTCCTTACTGACAGAGCACCAGATGGGATAGGCTACATCTTTAGGTCTTTCCACTATCTTTTCAGCTAGACTGGTAAAGTGGGAGTATTTGTCTAGGAAGAAATCTGCTATATCCCCCATATGGAGTTTAATGTAAATCTCCTTGTTGGTTATCCTACCCTTTTGCTCTAGCTCATATAGGGAATTCTCGTGTTGTCTGGTGTAGAGATGGATGTAATCCATAGTGACCTCCTGATTAGATGTATTTAGTGGATTCTTACCCCTTTATTAGGCTCTTATAAACCTGATAAGAATGCTATAATTAATAGTTAGCAGTATGGTATAATAAATCAAACAAATGTTCGAGGAGTATTATGGAGTTTAAAGTTCATGCCCCCTTTGAGCCTACGGGTGACCAGCCCCAGGCTATTGCAGGGCTAATTGATAGCATAAATAGAGGTAATAAGTACCAGACCCTAATGGGGGTAACGGGTTCAGGAAAGACCTATACCATGGCAAAGATTGTAGAAGGCCTACAAAGGCCCACCCTGGTTCTGGCCCATAATAAAACCCTGGCTGCCCAGCTGGCAGCTGAGTTTAAGGAGTTTTTCCCAGACAATGCTGTGGAGTTTTTTGTCAGCTACTATGACTATTACCAGCCTGAAGCCTATGTGCCAGGCCTGGATCTTTATATAGAAAAGGATAGCAGCATCAATGATGAGATTGATAAGCTGCGCCACTCGGCTACTGCAGCCCTTCAGGAAAGAAAGGATGTGCTAATAGTGGCCTCGGTTTCATGTATCTATGGACTGGGGAGTCCTGTTGACTACCAAAATCTTGTGCTTTCCCTAAGGCCTGGCATGGTTAAGACAAGGGAGGAGATTATAAGTAGACTGGTCGATATCCAGTACAAGAGAAATGACTTTGACTTTAAGAGGGGAACCTTTAGGGTTAGAGGAGATATAATCGAGATTATTCCAGCCAACAAGGAAGAAAACGCCTATAGGATAGAGCTCTTTGGAGATGAGATAGACTCCATCTCTGAGGTCCAGGTTCTAACTGGAGAGTGGATTGGCAGTAGGGACCATATAGCTATTTTTCCCGCCAGCCACTTTGTAACCGATAAGGCAAATGTAGAAAGAAGCCTTGTTGAGATTGAAAGGGAGCTAGAAGAAAGGGTGGCCTTCTTTAGGGACCATAACAAGCTCCTAGAAGCCCAAAGGATAGAGGAGCGCACCCGCTATGACATGGAGATGCTTAGAGAAATGGGTTTTTGCTCGGGTATTGAAAACTACTCCAGGATTCTTTTAGATAGACCCCCAGGATCTAGGCCCTTTACCCTTTTAGACTACTTTCCCGATGACTTTTTAATGCTAATAGATGAGTCCCATGTTACCCTGCCCCAGGTCAGAGGCATGTATGGAGGAGATAGATCAAGAAAGTTAAATCTAGTAGACTATGGTTTTAGGCTGCCCTCGGCTCTGGATAATAGGCCTCTAAACTATGATGAGTTTTTAAAGGTTATTGGCCAGACTCTTTTTGTCTCTGCTACTCCTGGCCCCTTTGAGAAGGAACATACCCAGCACCAGGAAGAGCAGATTATAAGACCAACAGGCCTTCTTGATCCTGAGGTAGAGCTCAGACCCACAGAGGGCCAGATGGATGATCTATTTGGTGAAATTATGAAGAGGGCTGAAAAAAATGAAAGGGTCCTTGTTACAACCCTGACCAAGCGCATGGCAGAGGACCTTACTGACTATCTCAAGGAGCTAGGAGCCAAGGTCACCTACATGCACTCGGATATAGACACCATTGAGCGGATGAAAATAATAAGGGATCTAAGACTTGGCCATGTGGATGTTCTGGTGGGAATAAACCTCCTCAGGGAGGGCCTGGACATTCCGGAGGTTTCACTGGTGGCAATACTTGATGCAGATAAGGAAGGCTTTCTAAGAAGTGAAACTTCACTGATCCAGACCATAGGCCGGGCAGCTAGAAATAGCCAGGGTAAGGTTATCCTATATGGAGACAGTGTTACTGGCAGCATGGAAAGGGCCATGGAGGAAACAAATAGACGTAGGGAGCTTCAAAAGGATTATAATGACCTGCATGGCATAATCCCTAAGAGTATAGAGAAGGATGTAAGGGATGTCCTGGCTGCTACTAAGAAGGAAAGTGCTCCATCCTCCTTTAAAGAACAGATAAAAGCTATGGATAAAAAAGAGCGGCTTGCCGAGCTAGAACTTGCTATGTTCAAGGCTGCCAATGAGCTGGATTATGAAAAGGCTATTGAGTTTAGAGACGCAATCGAGGAGCTTGAAAGGAAAAGATGAAAGATCGAATCTTTGTAAAGGGTGCTAAGGAGCACAACCTTAAAAATATAGATGTGCATATACCAAGAAATGAGCTGGTGGTAATCACTGGCCTGTCGGGCTCTGGAAAGAGCTCCCTGGCCTTTGATACTATTTATGCCGAAGGACAAAGGCGCTATGTAGAAAGTCTTTCTGCCTATGCCAGGCAGTTTCTAGGTCAGATGGAAAAACCTGATGTTGAACTTATTGAGGGGCTCTCACCAGCAATCTCAATCGACCAAAAATCAACCTCTAAGAATCCCCGCTCCACTGTGGGGACTATAACTGAAATCTATGACTACCTGAGACTTCTCTATGCCAGGGTGGGAATCCCCCACTGTCCAGTTTGTGGTATCGAGATATCCCCTGCCATTTTGGATGAGGTAGTGGACCAGATTATGGAGCTTGAAGTAGGCACCAGGATCTATGTCCTGGCTCCAGTTATAAGGGGTAAGAAGGGAACCCATGTCAAAATCTTTGAAGCCTTGAGAAAAGACGGTTTTGCCAGGGTCAAGGTCAACGGAGAACTAAGAGACCTCCAAGAAACAATAGAGCTAGAGAAGAATAAGAAGCATGATATCAGCGTTGTAGTTGATAGACTGGTAATTAAAGAGGATATAGTAAGTAGGCTGACAGACTCTATTGAGACTGCCCTTGAACTTGAAGAAAACATGGTGATAATTGAGGTTCAGGGCCAAGGGGAGAAGATCTTTAACATGAATTTTTCCTGCCCCGAACATGGCCAGGGAATCAATGAGATGGAGCCTAGGAGTTTTTCTTTTAATGCTCCCTTTGGAGCCTGTGAGAAATGCAAAGGACTTGGTTTTCTTCAGGAACTTGACCCTGAGCTGATTATTCCTGATAGGAGCCTTTCGATAGATAAGGGAGCTATTTTGCCTATGAAGAATGTCAAGGCTGGCACCTACCATGGGACCCTTATTAGGAACCTTTTAAAGGGCACTGGCTATGACACCAAGACCCCAATAGAAGATTTTTCTGAGGAGGCTTTAAATAGGCTCTTCTGGGGTGAGGCAGGTAGGCAGGTGGATATTGAGTATGAATCCAGCCGCTATGGCAGGAGGGTGGTAAAGACCCAGCTTGAAGGGATTATGCAAAACCTCCAGCGCAGGTACCATGAGACCAGATCTGGCTACATGCGGGATGAAATAGAAAACTATATGGCTGAGATTCCCTGTTCTTCCTGTGGAGGCAAGCGGCTTAAGCCCGAGGTTTTAGCTGTAACTATAGGGGGCAAAAATATCTACGAGCTAACCTCCATGAGTGTGGGAGATATCAGGGACTTTTTCACTGAACTTGTCCTTGAAGAACCCAGGGCCAGTATTGCAGAGCAGATTGTAAAAGAAATCAAGGCCAGACTAGACTTTCTTATAGATGTGGGACTTGACTACCTGACTTTAGCTAGAAGGGCAGGATCCTTATCGGGAGGGGAGAGCCAGAGGATAAGGCTGGCCACCCAGATAGGTTCAGGCCTAACAGGGGTCCTTTATATCCTAGACGAGCCCAGCATCGGACTCCACCAGAGGGATAATAAGAGGCTTCTAGGAACCCTTAGAAACCTAACTGATCTTGGAAATACCCTGATAATTGTGGAGCACGATGAGGAAACCATTGAGTCCGCCGATTATATCCTGGATATAGGACCAGGGGCAGGTGAATATGGAGGCCATGTAGTGGCAGAGGGTCCCATAGAAGATATTGTAAAGGTGGAAGAGTCTATCACAGGCCAGTTTATATCTGGTAAGAGAAGGATTGAAGTGCCCAGTGAGAGAAGAAAGCCATCGGGCTATATCAAAGTTAAGGGTGCCCAGGTTAATAATCTAAAGAACATAGATGTTGATTTTCCCCTAGGTGTCTTTACCTGTGTAACAGGAGTTTCAGGCTCCGGTAAGTCAAGCCTGGTTAATGAGATTTTCTATAAAGCTATGCATAGGAATGTCTATAGAAATCTTTCAATAAAGCCTGGACCCTATAAGAGCATTGAAGGCTGGCAGCAGATTAATAAGGTAATTGCCATAGACCAGTCTCCAATTGGCAGGACCCCCAGGTCCAATCCAGCCACCTACACCAAGGTCTTTGACCCAATTAGGGACCTTTTTAGTGAGCTTCCAGAGTCTAAGAAGAGGGGCTATAATAAGGGCCGCTTCTCCTTTAATGTTAAGGGGGGGAGGTGTGAGGCCTGTAAGGGGGATGGTATTAATAAGATAGAGATGCACTTTCTACCAGATATCTATGTCAAGTGTGAAACCTGTAAGGGCAAACGCTATAACAGAGAGACCCTGGAGGTTAAGTACAATAACAAGAGCATCTATGATGTTTTAGAGATGACAGTTAGTGAGGCCCTGGTTTTCTTTGAAAACCATACCATGATTAAAAGAAGGCTTCAGACCCTGCAGGATGTGGGACTTGGCTATATAAAACTAGGTCAGCCCTCTACCCAGCTTTCCGGTGGAGAGGCTCAGAGGGTTAAACTAGCCTCTGAACTCTCTAAAAGAGATACGGGTCGGACTCTATATATCCTAGATGAGCCAACAACTGGCCTCCATATGGCCGATGTGGAGCTCCTTATTAAGGTTCTTCAAAGGCTAGTGGATGGAGGCAACAGCCTGATTGTAATAGAGCACAATTTAGATGTTATTAAGTCAGCTGACCATATAATTGACCTGGGGCCTGAAGGGGGCCACAGAGGAGGAGAGCTGGTGGCAGTGGGTAGCCCTGAGGAAGTGGCTAGGATCCCAGGTTCCTATACAGGTCAGTTTTTAAAGGATATGCTAAGTGTTTAAGGTTCCAGACAATATTAATAAGCAACTAGAGCGGGTGCCCCAAAGTCCTGGTGTCTACCTTATGAAGGATGGCCTGGGCAAGATTATCTATGTGGGCAAGGCCAAAAAACTAAAGAATAGATTAAGCTCCTACTTTAGGGCTGTGGAGAGCCATCCTGTAAAGACCAAGGCCCTGGTAATAAATACCAGGGAGTTTGAGTACATTCTCACCAACAGTGAGGAGGAGGCGCTGCTATTAGAGGCCAACCTAATCAAGGCCCACCAGCCTAAGTTTAATGTGCTTTTAAAGGATGATAAGAGCTATCCCTACGTTCTTCTTACAGAGGAGAAGTTTCCCAGGCTTTTTAAGGTCAGGGGCCTTGATAAGAGGGGGACCTGCTTTGGGCCCTTTACATCTGATTTTGATGTTAACAAGGTGCTGGAGGCCCTCCACTCAGTCTATCCCATCAGAAAATGCCACCTGCCCCTTGATAGGATTACTAGGCCCTGCCTTTACTACCACATGGGCATGTGCCTGGCTCCCTGCGCCTTTCCAGAGCTCAAGGAGGATTATGATAGGGCGGTGGAGCTAATCCGTGTTTTTTTTAAGGACAAGCGTCAGCCTCTTATTGAGCGTCTTGAAACTAAAAGGGATGAAGCGGCAGCTAGGCTGGACTTTGAAGGAGCAATAATTCTTAGAGACCAGATAGAGGCTGTAAAGAGGCTTTCTCTCCACCAGCAGCTTAGCCAGCTTAGGGCCGATGATATGGACTATATTTCCTTTTCCGAAAAGGAAGATAGGATCTGTATTACGATTTTTATGCGCAGGGATGGTAAGCTAATTGATAGGGAGAACCATGTCTTTGATAACCTTCTTGAGAAGGATAGGGGAGAGACCCTTCAGGAGTTTATTATTCAGTACTACCAGGAGGCTACCTTTATACCAGGGGAGCTGGTGGTAGAAGAGATTGCTGAGAAGGAGCTGGTCAGTAATTACCTAAGAGAGGTCTCTGGCCATAGGGTGGAAATCACTAGGCCAATAAAGGGACAAAAAAAGGAGATGCTGGAGCTGGTCAGGAGAAATTCCTGGGAGTACCTGCATAAGTTTTCTGAAAAGATTGACAAGGAGCAGCTGGAAAAAGAAGAGCTGGACCTTATTCTCTATACCATTTTCTCAAAGGAAATTAGGAGGGTAGAGGCCTACGATATCTCCCATCTTTCTGGGACCTTTACTGTGGGCTCCATGGTGGTTTATGAGGATGGAAAGAAGAAACCTTCTGATTACAGGAGGTTTAGGATCATCCATGATAAGGGAAATAGCGATGTGGACTCCATGGAGGAGATGCTGACAAGAAGACTTAAAAGAATTCATGAAGAGGGCTTTGGAAAGAAGCCCGACCTCCTACTAATAGATGGTGGTATCCACCAGGTTAGGGCTGTGGAGAAGGTTCTAAAAGAGCTGGAGCTGGACCTGGAGGTTTGTGGTATGGTTAAGGATGACAAGCACAGGACCCAGGGGCTTTATGTGGATGGACAGAACATTCCTCTAGATAAGTCCTCAGCCCTCTATAGGTTCATCTACAAAATCCAAGAGGAGGTCCACCGCTTTGCTATTAGTTATCATCATAAGCTTAGAGGCAGGGGCCTAGAAGCCTCTGTTCTAACAGAGATACCAGGGATAGGGGAAAAAAGAAAAAAAGAGCTCCTAAAGCATTTTAAGTCCTTGGAGAAAATAAAGAAGGCCAGTATTGAAGAGCTAGCTCAGGCAGATGGCATTAGTGAAAGACTTGCTGAAGATATATATAAATTTTTTAGGTAGGAGAAGAGATGAAGGGACTTTGGATTTCTTTTGAAGGTGGAGAAGGAAGTGGTAAGACCAGTCTAATAGAAGGACTGGTAAAAAAGCTAGAGGAGAGGGGCCTAAGCTACATGGTGACTAGAGAGCCCGGCGGGGTACCCCTAGCAGAAAGAATTAGAGATGTCATCATGACCAGGTCTGAGACTCCAATGGACCCTATGACTGAGGCTATTCTTTTTGCTGCCTCAAGAAGACAGCACCTGGTTGAGAAGGTCCTACCTGGCCTTGAGGCCGGTAAGATAGTTCTGATGGATAGGTATGTGGATTCTTCAATTGTCTATCAGGGCTATGGCAGGGGACTAGGAATGGAAAAAATAAGGGAGCTAAATCTTTTTGCCACTGAAGGACATATGCCGGACCTGACCTTTTACTTGGATCTGGATCCCGAGGAGGGCCTTAGAAGGATTCATAGGAACCAAAGGGAGGTTAATAGGCTGGATGAGGAGGGTCTTGATTTTCATAAAAAAATCAGGGAGGGCTACCTGATCTTAAGTAAGAAGGAAAAGAGAATCCACAAGCTTGATGCCAGTAAGAGCTTAGAAGAGCTTACCATGGAGGTTTGGCAGATAATAAAGGGCCTTTTATGATGGAAGACAGGGGCTCTTTTACAGTGGAACTTAGTGTTATGATTTTAGCTGTTTTCTTTGTGGTTCTGAGTTTTATATCTCTGACCAGCCTTGCATATAAGGGGCTCTATGAACCTGGTAGCCAGGCCCATGCCTATGAAGAGGCCTTTTTAAAGAAGATTGAAAACCTCCGCCATGAAAAGGTACTTAGGGAGGAGAGATAGGAGACCAGTTGCTGGTCTTTTTTTTATGTACAAGAGCAACTTTCTAGTGTAGGATGGACATAGAAAAGAGGTTATTATGGACAAGAAAAAAGCTCTTTTACTGGCACTACTGGCTCAGGTTCTTTGGGGGATATTGCCACTTTACTGGAAGATCCTAGCCTTTATTCCACCCTACCAGATCCTGGCCCAGCGCATGGTCTGGTCCCTGGTTATGCTCCACCTAGCTATTTATTTTATAAAGGGTAGGGGTTATTCTAGGAAGCTGATTAGGGATAGGAGCCACTGGAGGGGAAGTGCTCTTGGTGGTATTTTTGTTACTGCTAACTGGTTTATTTATATTTGGGCTGTCAACTCGGGCTTTGTCTTAGAGTCTAGCCTGGGCTACTATATCCTGCCCCTTATGACGGGGCTTCTTGCCCTGCTATCAGGCGAGAAACTAAGAAGGGTGCAGTGGGTTGCCTATGGTCTGGCGGCCGTTGGAGTTGTTATTTCAACCCTAGCACTAGGAAGATTTCCCTGGGTGGCCCTACTACTCTCAGGAACCTTCACAGTGTTTACCTACCTAAAGCGGGAGAGCCCTCTAGATTCCTTAGATTCTCTTTACACAGAGACCCTTTTTGTTGCTCCTGTGGCCCTTATTTTTCTAGTCTACTGGGAGTTTACTGGCCAAGGTATAAGTGGAAATTTTAGCTCCTTGAACTGGCTTCTCTTATCAACTACGGGGATTGTAACTGCCCTCCCCCTACTTCTTTTTGGATATGGAGCCAAGGAGCTGTCTTTAAATATTAATGCCTTTATCCAGTATATTTCTCCAAGCTTTACCTTTCTTCTAGGAGTCTTTGTTTTTAAAGAGGAGTTTGATCTTTTGAGGCTTGCTTCCTTTGTCTTTATCTGGCTGGGAGTCTTGGTATTTACCAGGGACCAGATAAGAAGGGGAAGGAAAAAAGAAGCCTAGTTTCTTTTTCTTTTTTAGATAAATTGATGGGACAACCTTAAAAACAGTGATTTGCTACCCCTGGTTTACAAATTGGACAGTCAGCTTTATAGATTGCAACTAAGCCAGGGACTATACTGATCTTAGAAAATATAAAGGAGGTTCCACTATGATACTTGCAGATAAGATTATGTTTCATAGGAAAAAACTTGGCATGACGCAGGAAGAGCTAGCCCAAGAACTTAATGTATCTAGGCAGGCAGTCTCCAAATGGGAGGGAGCTCAGTCTATACCTGGGATTATTCAGCTTATAGTATCTTTTCTCTTAGTGTGGATTATTTGGTTAAGGATGAACTTGAAGACCCTGAATATGTCCAAGGTAGGGAGAATACTGGTTTTAGGAGGCTAAGCCTGGAGACTGCCAGTGAGTTTATTGAGGCTAATGAGCTCTATGCAAGTAAAATAGCCCTTGGAGTCTTTTTATCAATTAGCTCAGCTATTACTTTAGTTTTCCTAGATGCTCTTGGAGCAGGGGGCTATCTTTCTGTAAACAAGGAGCTGCTAAGTACCCTGGGCATAATAGTCATATTTTTACTAGTAAGCCTGGCAGTGGGAATCTTTATTCGTTCAGCTAGCATAATTAGCCGCTATAACTATCTTAAGACCGAGATTCTAGATAGGGATTATGGAGTTGATAGTGTGCTTAGGCAAAGGCAAGAGGATTATAAAGCTAGCCATAGTAAAAAACAGGCCTTTGGTGTTAGCCTGCTGATTCTTTCGGTGATTCCTGTTTTAATTTCAGAGCTATTAAAACAACGGTCCTTTTTTAGAAACCACAGGAGTACCCCTATTCTTACTTCTAGTGGCCAGCGGTGTATATGTCCTTGTAAAGACATCAATCTATATGGCTTCCTTTTCTATTCTATTGGAGGAAGGCGACTATAGCCCTAGTAAGAAGGAGAAAGCCAAAATAGGCGAAAGGGTTGCTGGTGTTTATTGGCTTAGTGCTGTAGCGCTTTATCTTTCCTGGTCTTTTATAACAGGGGGTTGGGATAGGACCTGGATTATCTGGCCAATTGCAGGAGTGGGCTTTGGCCTTGTTAGTGTAATTGTATCGATTATTATTGATGACTAGAAAAAATGTCTTTGTGAAGTAAAAAAGGAGAAGGCAAAAGCTATCTCCTTTTTAGGTTAACCTACTTGTCTATTTCTTTCTTATTTTGCCTTTCAAACCCACCATGGCTGCTTATAGGTAGGACCATGATGGAATCAAAGCTAAGATCCTTTTCGTTTAGGAAGGCCTGGGTCATGTTCTGGGTCAATCCAGCATCTATAGCTAGAAGCACCACTTCCTTTTCAGGATCAATCTTAAGGCTGTAACCTGAAAGGGCATGGACCCTGGCGTCCCGGCCGTGGAGGACTGTAGCTCCCTGGGCTCCCTGGTCTCTAGCAAGATTGATTAGGTCCTGGGCCTTGCCTTTTGGAAGGACTATAAAGACCAGATCTTTATGGTAATCTTGGACTTCAATGGTATCAAGAATTGTATCACTATCCCCCTCTATTAGCATTCTATCCTCCTGCTTCTTATTCCTGTGGGCAACAATGGTGCCTAGAATCATTAGACTCAGTACCGGAGCCATGGCTATCATAGCGATAACTCCAAAGCCATCAACAAGGACATTGGCAGTTGGTATCATGTCTGCTGCTCCCTGGGCAAAGGCCAGGACGAAGGTGGCAGACATGGGCCCTGAGGCGACTCCTCCAGCGTCATAGGCAATACCTACAAAGATTGGTTCTGCAAAAAAAGATAGGATTACTGCTATGGTAAAGCCTGGCAGCAGGAAGTACCAGAGTTTAAGTGAAGGGATCATTATTCTAAGGGTAGAAAGTGCAATTGCCGAGCCCACCCCAATTGACAGGGTAAGCCTGATTAATTTTATGGGGATAGCTCCGGCAGAGACCTCCCTTATTTGTTCTCCAAGAACATGAACCGCCGGTTCTGCCAGCACAACTATAAGCCCGGTTAAGAAGCCAAAGAGGGGTAGGAGCAGGGTGTGGTTCTCTGCAATTCCCATCCCGATAAGCCTGCCCATATCCATAAAGCCATGGTTGGCTCCTACAAGAAAGAAGGTCAGGCCTAGGAAGGTATAGATCAGTCCCCTAATTATTCCTATTAATTCTTTCTTACTCAGCTTAAAGCTCCTGTAGTTAAAGAAAAAGAAGAGCAGGGCAATGGGGCCAAGAGCTCTTAAGGAGTCTAAAAGGGTTCCAGGGATACTTCTAAAAAGTGGACCTAGAATCCCAGCTTCTTGGACAAAGGCCTGGGCCTGGCCCTGGATATGGGTCTGGCCGGTAAGGATGGCCATAATCATTACTGCAGGCATGGGGCCTGCAGACATGGCCCCTACCATTCCAAAGGCGTCTTCTTCTGACTTAGCCCCTCCTTTAACCTTGGCTAATCCTAAGGAGATGGCTAGGATAAAGGGGGTGGTCAGGGCCCCTGTTGTGGCTCCTGAGGCGTCAAAGGAGATGGCTACAAACTCCTCGGCCACAAAAACTGCCAGGATAAAGATGAAAAGATAGATCGAAGCCATTAGGACATTGTACTTTTTATTCATCAGGATCTGCAGGGAGGCCAGGGTAACCATGATACCTACTCCTACTGAAACTAGGGCCACCATGGCAGGGCCTGAAATTTGCCCTCCAGAAGCTAGCTCCACCTGGGAACCTAGAATAATTAAGTCAGGTTCTGCAATATTTATTAGAAAGCCCAGTAAAAAGGCTAAAATTAAAGCCTTAAGTAATTTTTTAGAACCTGCCAGTTCTGAGGCCATGTAAAAGCCAATGGGGTTCATAGACTGGTCCACCCCCCAAAGGAAGATGGAAAGGCCCACAAATAGGAAGGCTGCACCAGCTAGGAATCTAAGTATAACTTGGTAGTCAATATCAACTAGTCCAAAGATAATTAAGAGAACTAGGATTACTATGGGAAAGAGAGACTGGCCTACTTCCCTAACTTTTTCTTGAAGTAGATTCATTTTAACCCTCTTTCGTATTTCTAAAGAGGCCTGTGGCCCTGGTCACAGGCAGGGAGAAGATTACGCCCTTGCCTTCTTGATTAAGCTGCATTTTTTCAATTATCTGGTCCTGGACCCTATCTGCGATTGGGGAGGATACGATAAAAAAGACCAGGTCCTTTTGAGGCTCAACAAGGAGGTCAAAAAAAGAATCCTGGGGAACACCGGCTCCTCTTCCGGGAATTATGGTGCCACCTGCGGCTCCGGCCTCTCTAGCATGAAGAACACAGTCCTTAGCCTGGCCCTTATCAAGGATTGAAATAATACACTGATAGTCGCAGGAGGCCGGGTCGGGTCTCTGGCCCTTTTCATAGTAGGTTATACTTTGGAATTGGGTTAGGGGCAGAGAAAAGGAAATACCTCTGTGTTTCTTGTCAATCTTAAAATGTTTACGCATAAGTTCGTGGAGGGTATCCTCAAAGCTTGAGGATATTGGCATGAAGATAAGGTCTTTTTGGGACTCATTAAGGCCAAAGAACTCCAGCCATTTATTAAATACCGTACCCTCACCAAGGAGGACTACCCCTCCTCCTAGGCCAAAGGCCTGCATTTGTTTAAGGACAGCTTCGGACTGGCCCTTATTTACTACACTTACAAATATTGTTTGGGGTAACATTATTTACCTCACCTAATTTACAGACTAGTTTATAGACTTCTATAGGCTTCCTTTCTTAGATTGGGATGTGAATCAATCAAATAGTGATTTATTGTTGCTATGATTTTGTCTTTATCCTGGTCAAGTATACCAGCCAGGCCTAAATAATTTGAGGCATGGTTAGACCTAAAGGTTATACCCTTGGCCTCCACTTGGCAAACAAAAAGTTTTGTTTCTTCTAGGACTTGAAGGGGGGTTAGGGGAAGAAAGTCTCCCCTTTTTATCTCTAAATCAAGCTCTGTGCCTGGTTCTTGCATTAGGGTCAGAAGGCCCAAGTAATGGGGCTCCATTTGATTAATAAGTTTTGCGCTTTCCACTGCATGCTCATGACTAAGCTCCTGGCCTCCTAGGCCTGAGATCATGGTTACAGAAAGTAGGATACCTGCCTCTTTAACCTTTTTTGCCTGGTCAAGGATTTCCTGGGCACTGGCCCCCTTATTTACTTTTTTAAGGATAAGGTCGCTGCCGCTTTCCATACCCAGGTAGATGATACCTAGGCCCAGCTCTTTAAGCTCTTTTAGTTGATCTACAGTTTTGGTAGCTAGGCTTTTTGGAGAAGCATAGATGCCTGTCCTCTTATTAGCTGGAAAGGAGCTGGAAATTTTCTTTAGTATAGTTTTAAGATCATCCATGCTCATAATAAGGGCGTCGCCATCGCCTAAAAAAACCCTCTTATAAACATTTGCATATATACTCATGGAGTCCAGGTCAGCTAGGATTTCATTAAGTGGCCTGATTCTAAATTGGTCTTCTTTATACATGCTACAAAAGCTGCATTTATTATGTGAGCATCCTATGGTGCACTGTATGATTAGGCTTGAAGCCTCAGAGGGAGGCCTAAATACCTTACCTTGGTAGTTCATGATAAAACTCCTTCGATGATGAGTAAAGATAAAATAATTATATCAGTTTTTATTCAATATAAGAATTAAAACCGAATAATTATATTTATTTAAGACTGGGTGGGGTTAAATGGTCAGGTAAATATAAAAGTATTTTTTAAGTAGCTTTAAAGCACAGGATGAATACTAAGAAAAGATAGCACATTGGCTCTTTATATGATGTAGAAGTTATATTCTTATTAAAAATTTAAAAATATGTAAAAACAACCTCCTATTATGAGAATAAAACTCGCAAATTTAAAATGATGTTAAATTAGCAAACAAGAAATCATGATATGGGTAATAAAATCTAACAATTTGTTTGTTGATGGTCAAAGCTTATGGTATAATATTAAATATCACCAATACTTTAACAAAAAGTAATGAAGGGAAGGAGTTTATTTATGAGACGCAAGAGATTTTTAAGTTTTTTCTTAGTTATGCTACTGGTTTTACCAACGCTATTTAGTTGTGGTAAATCTGAAGACACAGTTGTTATTGGTTACATAGGAGACCTCTCTGGTGAAGATGCTTACGTTGGTGTACCCCCTCAGCTTTTCCTAAAGGACTACTTCGAGCAATTGAATAAAGAAGGAGGAATTTTAGGAAAGCAAGTTAAATTTGTTGCTTATGATATGCAACCTGATAATGCAGTCGATGGTTCTTTAGCTGCGAATCGCCTTATAAACGAGGATAAAGCTATAGCAATTATTGGACCTTCATCAAGCTCTGCGGCTATCCCCATGGCAGAGATATGTGGACAAGCTAAGGTACCTTTTATTGCCACTTCTGCTACTAATGAGAAGGTTACAATTGCAGAAGATGGTTCACTTAATTCATATGCATTTAGAGTGTGCTTTATTGATTCATATCAAGGTACTGCTGCAGCAAATTTTGCTTATGATAAGGGAATTAGAAAGGTGGGAATGATTGAGACACTTGGCAATCCTTACTCCCAAAATATTTGCGATTTTTTTGCTGAACAGTTTGAACTCTTAGGAGGGGAAGTAGTAAGCAGGATAGGTGTTCAGGCTCAAGATGTTGAGTTTCGCGCTCAGCTCACAAATTTTGGTAGTGCAGGGATTGATGCCTTATTTTTCCCAAGTGGTACATATAAGCTTCCTTCTTTAGTTGCTAACCAAGCTGCGGATTTAAATTTGGATTTCAAATATATTTTCACAGATGGAGTATATGATGATACCCTTCTTGAAGTTGCCGGTCCTAATATTGAGGGAGCTATCATGACTAATTACCTATTTGGAGATGATCCAGCTTATGATGAATTTAGAGATGAATATAACGCTAAGCATAAAGAGTATTCAGCAAACATCTTTGTATATCTAGCATATGATGCAGTTGAGTTACTAATGCATGCTATTAAAGAATCAAATAGCCTTGATCCAGTTGAAATACAGAAGGCTCTTGAGAATGCAACTGATGTGGAGTTATTTACTGATAAGCATTTTACAGTAGATCCTAAAACCCACAATCCTCTTAATAAGATGGTTGCAATCATAGGAGTCGAAGACGGTAAGTTCACATTAATTGAGAATTATTACCCAACAGAATAATTGAAAAGGCCCTTCTTTAAGTGATATTTGATTATTTGTGCAATGGATTCAAATAATCCATTGCACAAATTGTATTTTAAGATAAATTATTTTGAATAAATCGAATTATATGGTGTTCCAAAATTTGGCAAATTATCTCATCATATTATAGATCTAATTTTAATCAAGCTAAGGTATTAGTAAATTTATAATTTTGAGTGATATGCAAAATAAGAGCGGATTTTCTATATTGTAGAAAAGTATATGCTTTATATCGAGTGAAAGGATTGGTTTGAATATGACTATAATTCAGCAAATGATCACAAGCGTATCTGTGGGAGGCCTTTATGCAGTGCTTGCGGTCGGATATGCGTTAATATACAGTGTGTTCGATTTCACTAACTTCGCATTCGGTGGAATAATGATGGTTTCAGCCTTCTCAGGATATTTTGTATCTAATGCTGGATTTGGAACCATCGCGTCTATGATTGCTGCAATTGTGACAGGGATATTAGTGTCAATAGCGGTTGAATTATTGGCTTATAGGCCTATGCGTAAGAAAAATGCTAAAAGATTATTTTTAATGATATCAGCTATGGGTGTTAATATTTTTCTCACAAATCTATACCTTAGCCTTTTTGGTGCGAATCTCCGAACTCTTCCTAGCGGGTTTAAGGCTAATACGATTTCAATAATGAATGTGCAGATAGGAACTGTAGATATTGCTGCGTTTTTGACATCTATGGTTGCTTTAGGTATTCTAACTTTTTTTCTTTATAAAACAAGATCAGGTATTACAGTTAGAGCCAGTGCTACTGATATTTCTACAGCAGGACTTATGGGAATAAATGTAAATAAGGTGTCTTTAATTGTATTTATTATTTCTGGGACAACGGCTGCAATTGCAGGAATGTTTTTTGGTATGAAATACACTGTCTATCCTGGGATGGGAGCTATGTCAACTAAAGCTTTTATTGCCAGTGTAATAGGAGGTCTTGGTAGTCTCCAAGGAGCAGTGTTAGGTGGATTTTTGTTGGGCATTATGGAAACTCTAGTCGCAGGATATATATCGGCTACCTACAGGGATCTTTTTTCATTTGGAATAATGATAGTTGTTTTGATGTTCATGCCCAATGGACTTGTAGGTAGGGGTGATCAGAGTAAACTATAGGAGGACAAAATGTATATAGCTTCTGTTATTGTCACAGTATGTGCAAATATAATATCGGTTATTGGTCTTGCACTTCTCACTGGATATACTGGTATGTTCTCACTAGGCCACGCTGGATTTATGGCTATTGGTGCATATGGTGCGGTGTTATTAAACAGGTATTATGCTGTTCCATATTTTTTAGCCCTGATATCTGGTGGGGTAATGGCCGCTTTTGTTAGTGTAATTATAGGCTATCCAACCCTTAGAAATAAGCTTCGAGGAGACTATTTTGCTATTTGTATGCTGGGTTTTGGTACTGTAGTTCGCTTGATTTTAAATAACTTAAATAATCCAGTGATAAATGGAGCATTGGGTTTACCAGGTATTCCTAAACTTACATCACTTTGGTCAGCTTTGTTTATTATGGCAATACTAGTTTACTTTATGTGGAACTTTGTTAATTCCCAATACGGCAAGAACTGTGTTGCTGTGCAGCAACAGGAAGTAGCCGCAGAAATGATGGGAGTCAGCTTAGTAAAAACAAAGCTTTTATCTCTGGTGATTTCAGCGTTCTATTGCGGTGTTGCTGGTGGGGTGCTAGGCTTTTGGCTCCAATATATAGCCCCAGCTTCTTTTTCAGACACACGCTCAAATGATTTTTTAGCAACGCTTGTAACTGGAGGAACAAATAGTATAACTGGGCCATTTTTGGCAGCAATTCTTCTCACTACAATGCTTGAGTATCTAAGATTTTTGGTTAACTGGCGACTTGTTGTCTATGGACTACTGTATATTCTTGTAATGAGATTTAGACCAGAAGGGATTATGGGCTACAAAGAATTTTCACTTAAAAAAACAATTTTATTTTTCAAGGAGTTCCCGCAGAATATGGGAAAATTAAAGGGAAAATGGGTTGGCTTCTGGGAAAGTAGAAATAGAAACTGAAGGGAGGGAGAAGAAATATGACTAGTTCTGAGAAGATACTTGAAGTCAATGATCTTGTAATCCGCTTTGGTGGTTTAACAGCCATTGATGGCGTAAATATGCATATAAATAAAGGAGAATTTGTAGGCCTTATTGGACCAAATGGTGCAGGAAAAACAACATTTTTTAATTCGATTACTGGAAATGTTACACCTTCAGAAGGCTCAATAAGTTTCAACGGGGAGTCTCTTTTAAAAAAGAGCCCTGATGTTATTTCCCATATGGGGATAAGCAGGACTTTTCAAAACATAAGAATTTTTCCTAAAATGACTGTGCTAGAGAATGTAAGTCTTCCTATGCACAGTAAGCCATCTTATAATTTCTTTTCGGCAATGTTAGGGTTACCTTCAGTAAAAAAAGCTGATAAGATAATCCAGGAAAAAGCCATGGATTTCTTACATAGATTGGGAATTGCAGAGTATAAGGATTATGAAGCTGGTACATTACCATATGGGCTTCAGCGCAGACTTGAGATTGCCCGTGCCTTGGCTGCTGATCTTAGCCTACTACTTCTTGATGAACCGGCTGCTGGTATGAATAATGATGAGTGCAATGAACTTGTTGAGCTTCTTCAAGGTATACATGAAGATTTCGATATATCAATAATGCTCATTGAACACCATATTGATGTTGTTCTTAATCTTTGCAGTAGGATATATGTATTAAATTTAGGTCAATTACTTGCTGAAGGCCCTCCACATGAAATTCAGTCAAATCCTGATGTTATACGTGCATATCTAGGAGAAAGGAGGGAAGGGCGATGAGTAAATTAGTTGAGATTAAAGATTTGTATTCTTATTATGGCGGAATTTGCGCTTTAAATGGGGTTTCCCTGTATATAAACGAAGGAGAAATCACATCTATTGTAGGCTCGAATGGTGCGGGAAAATCTACTTTGATGCGGACCATAGCTGGGGATAAGCAGATTGACAGTGGAGAAATTTTAATGAATGGGGAACCATTACCTAAACTAGTTCATGATGTGGTTAATAGTGGAATCTCATTGGTGCCTGAAGGTAGGCATATTTTTCCAGCCCTTTCAGTGAGAGAGAATCTCATACTAGGTACATGTGCACTAAAGGGACAAGAATACAAAAGAGCTATGAGTGAAACGCTAGAAGAGGTAATCAGTCTTTTCCCTATACTCGGCAAAAGGATAAAGCAATCTGGAGGAACACTTTCTGGTGGGGAACAACAAATGCTGGCTATAGGTCGTGCATTGATGGCTCACCCAAAATTATTGTGCCTTGATGAGCCATCCCTAGGACTTGCTCCAATTATAATTGACGAGGTTTTTGATAAAATAATTCAGCTAAATAAGGAAAAAAAGTTAACTGTGCTACTTGTTGAGCAAAATGCCTATCTTGCTCTTGATGTGTCAGATCGTGCTTATGTCCTTAATACAGGCCTAATCACCCTTGAAGGCACCGGCAAGGAGCTAGCTGAAAACCCAAGTGTTCAAGAAGAATATCTTGGTGTTACAAGATAAAGATTTAGCTAAAATTTAGATAACTTTCTTAATGGAAATTGAGGTTAAAAATGGACAGTAGAAATTTAGAATTAGCTGTAAAGCTTCGCCATGAGCTTCATCATCATCCTGAAGTATCCAATGAAGAGAAATGGACAAAGGCTCATATTATGAAGTTCTTAAGTGATTACTCAGATCTTGAACTAGTAGATAGGGGTAGGTGGTTCTATGCTATATATAAATCTAAGAACAGTGGAAGAAGAATTGCTTTTAGAGCAGACATCGACGCTTTACCAATAGATGAGACCATATCTTTACCTTATGGTTCTGTATATCCTGGAGTTTCCCATAAATGCGGTCATGATGGCCATAGCGCGTCCCTAGCAGCCTTTGCCTTAGAGGTCGAGGAGAGAGGATGTAATAATGATATATATTTTATTTTCCAACATGCAGAGGAGACTGGAGATGGCGCAAAAGCTTGTGCTGTTCTAATCGATGAAGAAGGAATAGATGAAGTATTTGGGTACCACAATGAGCCTGGATATCCTTTAGGAGAAGTAATAGTAAATGATGGGAGTTTTCAATGCGCTTCAAAAGGTATGAGCATATTTTTTAAAGGGGAACCATCCCATGCATCAGATCCAGGTGTTGGCAGGAATCCTGCAATGGCGATTGCAAGGATGATACGCGCCCTTCCAGACCTACATAAAGCTGAGGATTACAAGGGGCTTGTTCTAAGTACTGTTGTCCACACAGAAATAGGTAGCAATAATTTTGGAACATCGGCAAGTAATGGAGTCCTCAGAATTACCATACGTGGGCAGTTTGAAGAAGAAATGGATCTCTTAGAGAAGCGAATTGATGCCCTGTCTTATGGATTAGCATCGGAATATGGTCTTGATTATTCTAAAGAGTTCAGTGATTATTTTCCTGAAAACTCTAATCACCAGGAAAGCGCACAAAAAGTAAGGGATGTCTGCCTTTCCCTTGGGATTAAAACTCATGAATTTCCTAATCCCAAAAGAGGTTCTGAGGACTTTGGATATTATACTAAAGCCACAAAAGGGGCATATTTTAATATAGGTGCAGGTGATATAACTAGCCATCATACAATTGGATACGATTTTCCTGATGATATAATAGGCACTGCAGTAGAAGTCTTCTACGGCTTAGCCTGCATAGAGTAGTATAAAAAAGCATAGAACCAAAGGGTGATATCTAATGGATAAATTAATAATTAATGCTGATATACATACCATGAATCCCGATGTACCACATGCAAATGCTGCAGTAATCATTGGACGGTATTTTGCCTATGTTGGGGATGAAGAGGGGGCTAGACTTTTTGTTGGATCTAGGGATCTTCTAGTAGATGAAATAGATATAAATGGATATAGTCTTTTACCAGGATTTAATGATTCGCATCTGCATTTTCTACATTATGTTAAGACTAAAAAAACAGTTAATCTTTTTGGAGTTAGCTCATTAGATGGGATATTGAACACTTTGGAGAGTGCTCTAGAAAGCAAGAGAGAAGATACAGATATATGGCTTGTTGGCGAGGGGTGGAATCAAGATTACTTTACCGATGATAAGAGATTTCCTACGGCAAAGGATTTAGATAAGATATCAAGAGATGTTCCAATAATTATCATGAGGGCTTGCTTTCACATTGGTGTTCTAAATAGTAAGGCTATGGAACTAATGGGAATAAATATAGAGTTTGCAAAAAAGCATAGACAATATGTTGATGTAGATAATGAGGGTAAGCCTAACGGGATTGTTAAGGAGTATATCTTCGATGATATAAAGTCAAAACTCCCTGCTCCTGCAGTTGAGGATCTTGTTGCCATGCTTTTAGACAGCCAAATTGATCTTTATGAGCAAGGAATAACCTCAATCCAAAGCGATGATGTAAAATATTTGCCTAGGGGTAGTTACCCGGAATTTTGCAGACTTATGAGAGCTGCAGGGGAAGATGGAAGGCTCAAATTACGTTACAGTCTTCAGCTTTTAGTTGATAACTATGAGGATGTTGAAAAAGTTCTTGATTTGGGCTTTAATAGATTTTATGGAAATGATATTTTTAAAATTTCATGTATTAAAATTCTTGCTGATGGTTCTCTAGGAGCTAAAACTGCATATTTGAGAGAAAACTATTTAGGAGATACTGGCAGAGGGATAGCAATTTACAGTGATGACCAGCTAAAAAGTATAGTAGCCAAGTGCCATGAGAACAACTTTCCAGTAGCAATACACGCTATTGGTGACGGGGCAATAGAACAAAGTTTGAAAGCCATTGAATATGCCCAGAATAGGTTTCCTCATATAAAACTAAGACATGGCATAGTCCATGCCCAAATAACTGACAAAGAAATTATTAGGCGTTTTAAAAGCTTAGAAGTAGGGGTATTTGCACAACCAATTTTTATAAACTATGATATGCATATAGTATATGATAGAGTTGCTAAAAGTTTGGCGGAGACTTCCTATGCTTGGAAGAGCTTTATAAATGCTGGAGTAGTTTGTGCATATGGTAGCGATGCTCCTGTAGAATCTTTTAATACTATGCCCAATATATTTTCTGCTGTAACAAGGAAAAGTTTAAGTGGAGAAGGGCCTTTTTTATCTAATGAAAAAGTAAGCTTAGAGGAATCAATTGAAGCCTACACTGTTAATGGAGCCATTATGAGTTATGAAGAGGATATTAAGGGTAGGATTAAAGAGGGATACCTAGCAGATTTTATTATTTTAGATGGGTTGCTTTCAAATATATGCGAAGAAGCTTTGCGTAACATTAAAGTGAAAAAAACATTTTTTGGTGGTGAGCTAGTTTACGAAAGGCAAGGCTAGAGTTGTTTAAGGGGAGTATAATGATTGTTAAACCCTTTGTAGTAGGAGATGGTAAAGAGATGTACTATAGGGTCTGGCAGGCTCAAAACGAAAAAAAGGTCCTGCAGCTAGTCCACGGCGCCAGTGAGCATTCGGGCCGCTATGATGAGTTTGCCCGCTGGCTAAATAAAAGGAATATTTCTGTTTATGCCTTGGATAATAGGGGTCATGGTCTTAATAGTGAGGGCCTAGGCTTTGTCCATATTGATAGTGATAAATGGTTTAGACTAGTTGAGGACCCTCTAGAGCTAGGAAAAATCATTAGTGAAACCACTGGGAAAAGACCCTACCTACTGGGTCATAGTATGGGATCTTTTATTGCTAGAACCATGGCCCTTGAAGGGGGTAAGTATGAAAAATTCTTTTTTACCGGTACGGGTTGGCAGTCACCAGCCATGCTGGCTTCATCTAAGCTCCTAGTTAATTTACTGATTAAAATTTATGGAGAACTCAGGCCTGACAAAATGATAGATAAAATGAGTTTTGGTCAGTATAGGAGTATTATGATAAAAAAAGGTTTTGCTGATAATTCCTATGGCTGGCTGACAAGGGATGAGGAAAAACAGGCAGAGGCTATGAAGGAGGATGCACTTAAGGAGCTCTTTAGCTTGGGGGCCTTCCTTAGCCTTCTTAATCTAGTAGAGGCTAGTCAGGATCCAAAGGGCCTTAATAATGTCCAGGCACCCGTACACTTTTTAAGTGGAGACAGGGACCCGGTAGGGGACTTTGGCAAGGGCCCTAAAAAGGCCTATGAGCTCTTTAGAGTAGCTCCGTTTAGGGCCCATCTAGAAATCTACGAGGGCATGCACCATGAAATCCTAAATGATACCGAAAGATTAAAGGTCTACGATTACATCTATTACCATATGCAAAAATAGCTTCCTGGATGTAATAGGAGGGCAAAAATAAGCCCTCCTTATTTTTTTGCCTTAAAATAAGACTGGAGGAGGAGGCCAATGAGAGATAAGGGTTCAATTAGTGTATTTTTTTCCATAATAATTCCACTGGTACTGGTGGTTTTGATGATAGTAACTGAACTTAGCTACTATCATTTCCTCCTGCAAAGAGAGCTTAGTGGCCTCTATTTAGACCTTGATAATAGCCTATCAGGTTTTCACAGGCAGCTATTTAATGAGCTAGGGCTTTTGGCCTTTGAAGGTGCTGAGGGAGAGGCCCCTCTTAGTGAAAAAAAGGTCCTAGAAGAAAGTATTATGCTTTTAATGGAAGAGGCCCAGCTTAGAGATGGGATTTATTTAGCAGAGAATTTGGCCTCTGAATTTTTGCAGTCCAAGCTAGGCCTGGATTTCTCTCTTTTTGATCTAGGAGAGCTAAATAGGGAACTTTCAGAAATAATAGCCAAGGCCAAGGAGGGAAAACTATCAGAAAAGGTCAGGCTGGAGTTTTTTGCTAAGGCCCTGGCTATGAGCCCCTATGTGCATTTACAGGGGATAGGCTTAAACCAGCTTCAAAGGCTAATTGAAGAAGGAAATGTAGAGGCTTTAAAAGAGATTAATCCTATCTTTGTTATCAGTGAAGACATTAGAGATAACTACAAGATTTGGAGGGAGGCAGTAACAAAATATGATGTCCTCAACATCCTAGGTAGCTACTCCCTGGCTGACTACAGTGTGGACTATCTTGGCTACTCCATGACTAAAAAAGAAGACAAGGATTTAAGGAGTGAGTATATTTTGACGGGGCTGGAGCCGGGGGCCTTGCAGACTAGCCTGGTTAAGACTGAGCTCTATGGAGTCAGATTGGCCTTTAACTTGATTGAGTGTTTTTTTAACCCTAAGGTCAGGGCAAAAATATCCAGTTTATCTGGAGAAGACCCCAGGCTCTTTCTCCTCTTTTCCCTGGGCCAGGCTGCTATGGAAACTGGAGTGGACCTGGTCAGGATACTAGATAGGGAGAAGGTTCCTCTTTATAAGGGAATGGAGGGCTTTACTACCTTAGGTAAGAAGGGAAAGTATTCTGAGGGCTGGAGCTATCCCTCCTATCTTAAAATCCTCCTGGGTCTTACGCCTAAGAGCCTATATTTTAGTAGGCTTGTAGAGGCTATTGAGCATAACTACGAAATATCCCTAGATAGGTTTTATACAGGCCTTACTATAGAAAAAGAACTTAAGTTTAAGGGGCGCTTTATTCCCTTTGAATTAGAAAAGCATTTAGAAGGAGGGCTCTATTATGTCAAACCAGAGGGGTAGTCTTAGCTTGGAAGGGGCTATTGCTATTTCAGTTTTTATGCTGCTTCTTACAGCTTTTTATAGTTTTACCTATGGCTATAGACTTGAAAAAAAGGCCTTTGAAGTCGCAACCCTTTATGTTTTAGAAAACAACTATGAGGTGTTAAGTGAGGCTAACCTTAGAGCCTTATTAGTTAGTGACTATTTGAAGGTGGAAAAGGGACCAGTCTTTCGAGCCATGGGCCATATTGAGGAGGAGTTTTTTTATCTTAGCAATGGTTTTTCCCAGCCTTTAGATGAGGTGGTTTTTATAACTGATTATGGAAAGATGTATCATTTGCCGGGTTGCCCCACTGTTAAAAAGAGTCTTAGGCCTGTTAGTAAAAAGGAGGTGCCCCACCTAAGTCCCTGTAAAGTCTGCCATAAAAAAACACCCTAAACAGGGTGTCATTAGGAGCTTCTTTAGTTAGTAGTAGCAGCAGATGGCCTTACTTATGGCTTGAACATTGGACTTTTTGTAGTCAAGTTCCTCTCCGTCCACATCCATATGGCTGTTGGTGGATATGCAGAGGTTTTTAGTGGTAAAGTAGTCGACATACTTATTGTCTACATGGTCTCCGCTATCCAGTTGGGTGGCTATTTCAAGAAGGTTTCTAAAAGGAGCTTTCTTAATTAGCAGGGCATTTAGATAGCCATCATTTATGCTGGCGTCTGGAGCTAGATTTTTAAAGCCGCCTATGGTGTGGGAGTTGCTGACTAAAAAGACTACATACTTCCCTTTATAGTGGTAGTCTTGACTTTCAATTTCAATTTCCTTGTAGAGGTCACTGGAGACGATTTCTTTTAGGCCTTCTACGTAGTAGGCAAAGGAGCCAAGGATGCTCTTGAGCTGGGCCCCGGTTTTATGGGCTACTTCAGAGAGCATTCCTGCTGCAACTACATTTATAAAGTATCTATCTCCAACAAGCCCTATGTCTATGGGCCTGGCCTGGGCCTTGTTAGTTAGGAATTCAGCATAGTCCTCTGGGTTTGTTGGTATTTTTAGGTAGGAGCAAAAATCATTAGAGGTGCCCCCTGCAAAGGGAGCCAGGGGTAATTTATTTTCTGACATCATAATTCCATTGACCACCTCATTTAAGGTTCCATCTCCCCCTATTGCTAAAAGTAGGTCTACCTGACCTAGGTCACACTGCCTTTTGGCTTCTTCGGCAGCGTTCATTGAACCCTTGGTGGCATAGTAGGAGACTGAGTGGCCATGGTGAAGTAGGGCAAGGGCAAGGTCTTCACCAATGTTTCCAAGTAATCTTCCAGCCTTGGGATTGTGAATAATATGAATACGCATAATACCTCCTTCTAATATTATTCTTATGAATAAGGATACCCCTAGGTTAGCTTTTCAAGCATAGCTACTTGGGGTATAATTATTAAAATGGGACGGGAGGCATTATGAATTCAATAATAGAGCTTCTTGAAAAAGAAGCCATAGAATATAAATTAAATGAACCACTTAAGAATCACTGCAGTTTTAAGATAGGAGGACCAGCCAGACTCCTGCTTCTTCCAAAGACTGTGGAGGAAATCCAAATCCTAGTTAGAGCCCTTGAGGGGAC
>LFTD01000036.1:49761-60301 GCA_001512625.1 Clostridiales bacterium DTU036
ATTATAGGATAGAGGGGGACAGGGTTATTGCAAGCTCAGGGGTCCTTCTTTCAGTTATTTCTAGAAAGGCTGCTTTAAAAGGCCTTAAAGGAATGGAGTTTGCCACTGGTATTCCAGGTACACTGGGAGGCGGTGTTATTATGAATGCCGGAGCCTATGATGGGGAGCTTAAGGATGTAGTAAGATCTGTGCTTTTAATGGACAAAAAAGGAGAAATTTTCAGACTGACCAGGGAAGAAATGAACTTTGGCTATAGAGATTCCCTGGCCCAAAGAGAGGGCTACTTAGTAGTAGAGGTGGAATTAGGACTTGAAGAAGGAGATTATCAGGAAATTTGGGATAGAATAGACGAGCTTTCTATCAAGCGTTGGAGCCGCCAACCTCTGGAGTTTCCTAGTGGTGGTTCTACTTTCAAGCGGCCACCGGGCTACTATGCTGGTAAACTAATTGAGGATGCTGGCCTTAAGGGCCTAAGGTTTAGAGGGGCTCAGGTCTCAAGTAAGCACTCAGGCTTTCTTATTAACGTTGATAATGCCAGTTGTGAGGACGTTAGGACCTTAATTAGGATGGTTCAAAGAAGAGTAAAAGAAGACTTTGGTGTTGAGCTTGAAACAGAATTGAGGCTTATAAGTGACTAGAATAAAGGCTGACTACCACAGTCATACCACCTATTCCGATGGAAAGGGTTCTGTCCTTGATAATGTCAGGGCAGCAAGAAAAAAAGGAATTATGACCATAGCCATCAGTGACCATGGCTGGGGCCATGGTTTTTTTGGATTGAAAAAAGAAAAAAAAGACCAGTACTTTAGGGATATAGAAGAGGCTAGAAGGATTTTTCCTGATATGGAGATTCTTAAAGCCTTGGAATGTAACATTTTAGGGGAGGATGGAGCCCTTGATCTTAGCGAAGAGGAGATGAAAGAATTTGATCTTATCCTTTGTGGCTATCATTTTGGCAGTAGGCCTAGAGGACCTAGGGACTTACTTTTCCACGCAATGAATGGCCTTAATAAACATACGGGGCTTTTTAAGAAGGCTGTAATAAAAAGAAACACCCAGGCTCTCCTAGGTGCCATGGACCATCCCATTGATGTGTTGACTCATCCAGGTGATAAGGGTCAGGTGGATATTGTGCCCATAGCAAGGAAGGCTGCAGAAAAGGGAATTATTCTAGAAATAAATGAAAGACACAATTACCTTGATACAGCGCAGCTAAATCAAATCAAGGATATGGACCTAAGGTTTATTGTAAGTTCTGATGCCCACTATCCCGATGCTATAGGTGAGGTGGAGAAGGCCTATGCTAAGGTTCTTGCGTCAGGCCTAGATTTAAATAAGATAGATAATCTCAGGGAGGCACAGTGACAATAAAAATAATTACCGGTATGGCCGGTGGAGGAAAGAGTACTGTACTTGATAGTTTTGAGGATATGGGCTACTACTGTATTGACAACATGCCCCCCAGCCTATTAGCTGAGTTTATCCATCTTTATGAGAGAATGGGCCTGGAAAAGCAGCTTATGGCAATATGTATGGACCTGCGCCTAGGGGTCTTTTTTGACGAGGTTCCCTCTACCCTAAAGAAACTTAGAGAAGAGGGCTACGATATAGAAATTATTTTTGTAGAGGCCAGTGATAGCGTCCTTTTAAAGCGTTATATTGAGGTAAGAAGGACCCACCCTCTAGAGACTGCAGGCAGGACATCAGAAGCCATTCGCAGGGAAAGAGAGCTCCTGTCTGGCATAAGGGAAAAATCAGATTATATAATTGATACCTCAAGCCTTACTGGTCATCAGCTTAAAAGAAAATTAATCAGTAGATATGGATCCAAGATGGATTTTCAGGTGATTTTGGAATCCTATGGAATGAAGTATGGCAATCTAGAAAATGCTGATATTACTTATGACCTTAGGTTTCTTCCCAATCCCTACTATGTGGAAAGTCTTAAAAGGCTGACAGGCCATGATGAAGAAGTAAGAAACTTTATTATGGAAAACCAGGTTGCTCAGGAAACCTTCCTACATCTATCTAGACTGCTTAAATTTACAGCAGAGCAGTTTAAAAAGAGTGGCAGAGAAAATATTCACATTGGACTTGCTTGTACTGGTGGTAAGCACAGATCTGTTACCTTTAGCCTTCTTTTAGAAGACTTTTTTAAGGAGCTTGGCTATGAAGTTATTCGCCAGGACCGTGAACTTAGATGAAGATAGTAATAATTGGTGGGGGCACAGGACAATCAGTACTACTCAGGGGGCTTAAAAAGATAACAACTGAGCTTTCCGCAGTGGTAAATGTTGTTGATGATGGGGGGAGCAGTGGCATCCTTCGGGCTGATCTAGGCATGCTGCCTCCAGGAGACCTTAGAAGCTGTATCTTGTCTATGAGTAATACTTCAGAGCTTTTAGAAGAAGTTTTAAACTACAGGTTTGATAGAGGTTCACTTTCAGGTCAGTCTTTGGGGAACCTTATAATGGCTGCCCTTGATGATCTGACAGGGGGTATGGATAATGCCCTGGGAGCCTGCGCCAACATTTTTAACATTACAGGCAAGGTCTATGCGGTAACACTAGATAACATTGACCTAGTAGCAGAACTAGATAATGGCCAGACTGTTCTTGGGGAGTCCAAGATTCCCAAGGCAGTGATGGAAACAGGCTCAGCCATTCGCAGAGTCAATCTTTATCCAGAAAGGCCTAGAGCTTACAGGAAGGTAATTGAGGTAATTGAGAAGGCAGACCTGGTCCTTGTTGGGCCGGGTAGTCTTTATACCTCGATTCTACCACCCCTGCTGGTTTCTGGAGTTAAGGAAGCCATAATAAGGAGCTCAGCAACCTGCATCTATATCTCCAATGTAATGACCCAGCCTGGGGAGACCCATGACTATAGTGTAAGTGATCATGTAAGGGCTATTTATGATCATATAGAGGACCATATTTTTGATGGTATTTTTGTAAGTAATACCAGTCTAAGCCAGGAAGATAGAAAGGCCTATGACAGCCAAGGAGCCAGCCCTTTGGTCCTAAGTGAATGGGATAGATTCTACCTAGAAGAAATGGATATGGATATAGTTGAGGGAGATTTCACTGAGATTGTCCAGGGTTACATCCGCCATGATTATGATAGGGTGACCCAGGATTTACTAAAGTATATGATGAAAAAGCAGGCTAGGATCTACTAGTTATGTGGTGATAAAGGGAGGCTAGGATATGAAGGATATAATGGATAGGCTTAAAAAAGAAGAATCGTTTTTATGGCTCCAGCCAGAGGGAGAAAAGGAGACTCCCTTTAGCCTTGAGGACATAGAAGAGGCCAAGAAATTTATGGAGGATTTTGCTCCCCTTCTAATGGAGGTCTTTGAAGAGACTAGAGAAGGTGGGGGAAGGATTGGCTCAGAACTTAAAGAGCTTCCCAAAATGAAAAAAGTCCTGGGAATTGAAGGTGGTAGGCTTTTTGGCAAGCTTGATAATAGCCTTCCAGTAGCAGGGTCTATTAAAGCCAGAGGAGGTTTTTTCGAGGTCCTTAATCATGCAAAAAGACTGGCTGAGGAGCAGGGCTTTTATCAGGGCCAGCCCCTAAATATCTTAAAGCATAGGGATTTTTATGCACAGCAGGAGATTGAGGTGGCTTCAACAGGAAACCTAGGCCTTAGTATAGGCCTTATATCTGCCTATCTAGGCTTCAAGGTTTCTGTTCATATGTCAGCCGATGCCAAGGAGTGGAAGAAGGCCCTACTTAGGGAAAAGGGAGCTACTGTATATGAGTATCCTGGAGACTATTCTGCAGCAGTCCTAGAGGCTAGAGCAGCTTCTGAGATTAAGAAGTCTTATTTTGTTGATGATGAAAAGAGTCCCTATCTTTTTATGGGTTACGCCCTAGCGGCCAATGAATTAAGAGATCAGCTGGAAAAAGAGGGGCTTCTTGATGAAAAGATAAATGTTTACATTCCCTGTGGGGTGGGTGGAGCCCCAGGTGGTATTGCCTATGGCCTTAGTTTTATCATCCCCCAAGCTAAAGTTTACTTTGCAGAGCCTCTTAAAGCACCTGCAGTACTCCTTGGCATGATGACAGGTAAGCACGATGAAATTGCAGTTAGAGATATTGGGCTAAGTGGTAAGACCCAGGCCGATGGCCTAGCAGTGGGTAGGGCTTCCTCTTTAGTGGGACCTCTAATGGTAGGTAGGATCCAGGGTATCTACACCCTAGGTGATGATGAGATGCTGGCCTATCTGAAAAAGCTCTATGAAACTGAAGGGCTAAAGGTTGAACCCTCTGCCTGTGCAGGCTTTAAAGGGCCCTACTTTACTAATGAAGAGGCAGTTCATGTAGTCTGGCTTACTGGGGGAAGGTTGGTACCTCCAGAGGTATTTGAGGATTATCTTCGCTCTTAGACTAGAGATTGGGATAGGGTTTTAAGTCTATATTTAATGAAAAAAGTGAGTGGCCTGTGGCTACTCCTTTTTTATTGAATTAAAAAGGGCCCCTATTAGGGCCCTAGTATCTATTCTGCAGAGAACTTATCAAAATAGCCTTGGATATAGACTATGGGGGTTCCCTTATCGCCACTGCCCGATGTTAGGTCAGCTAGGCTGCCTATGAGGTCTGTTAGCCTTCTAGGTGTGGTACCCAGGCTTTCTTCTTCACTGATATCATCTTCAAGGATTTGAGCCACGTGACTTCTGATGGCTTCCTTTAGCTTATCCCCCTCTAGGTGGGAGAAAAGATTATCAGCAAGAAACTTGATCTTGACTTCAGCAGGCGTTCCCTCTAGACCTGGTGTATAGCCTGGAGAGACAACAGGGTCTGCTAGCTCCCATATTTGGCCAACTGGGTCTTTAAAGGCTCCATCACCATAGACCATAAATTCAATGGTCTTGCCGGTAAGTTCTAGCATCTTTTTTTGTAGTTCTATGACAAGCTGGTCACTATCTCTAGGAAAGAGCTTAATGGTGTCAGCGGAGGCCGCATTGGCTCCAAGAAGCCCATACTCCTCATTAAACCCGTGTTCTGTGGTTTTTTCATTTAGTAGATCGGCCAGGGTAAGGGCCAGTTTTGCTCCAGCTTCTTCCAGCTGGGCCTTGGTCTTTTCTCTGGTGTGGATATCACAATTAAGCACATTTTTTGTATAGGGGAGGATGGCACTGGCAGAGTTTGCAAAGATAACCCTACACTGGGCCCCCTCTTCTTCAATAATATTTCTATATGATTCTACATAGTCAACCCCGGTGAAGAGGTGTCTGAACTTGCCAAAAATGGCCCTGTATTCTCTTTCGCTTAAAATATCAGTCCAGGGATTTACTCCCAGATCTTCAAGGACATTGGCATAGGCCAGTGGATTACCCACTTCATCCGAAGGATAGCTCAGCATTAGAATAAGTTCTCTATTACCCATGGCTGCTCCCCTGGCAAAGGCCCTTAGACTTGTTGCAAAGCGGTTACGGCTTAGGATAGGAAAGATTATTCCTACTGGCTGGTTTTCAGGGAATTTTTTATGAAAGTCCCTAGCTATGTCATCGATATGGGCATAGTTTCCCTGGGTTCTGGCCACCACTGATTCAGTTATGGCTACTATGTCCTTATCCCTGGGACTGACCTTTTCTACAAGATAAAACCTGGTGAGCAGTTCGCTAATTTGCTTAACCAAGTCATCTCCTTCTTTAAAGATAGGTGCTCTTAGTCCACGGACTACGGTACCCAGCATTCTTTCCATTTTTCTACCTCGTTTCTTCTGCCTTAATTACCTTACTATTGTAACAGATAGGGGGTGCTAGGTAAAGATTAGCTGGTCCTGGTTAGAGATCATTGACTAGCCTATTTGTTTTGAATCCACAAAAAAGGAAACTGGAGTTTGTAAGCCTATGCCGGCTTGTTGTATAATACAGACCAGGAGGCAGCATGATTATTAGCGCAGGCGGAGTTGTTATAAATGAGACCAAGGTCCTACTGCTCTTAAATTCGCAGGGCAGATGGGTTCTACCAAAGGGACATGTAGAAGAAAATGAGTCCCTTAGAAGTGCTGCGATAAGAGAAGTAAGAGAAGAAACGGGAATAGAGGCTAGGATTCAAAAGAAGTTAGGCTGGATAGAGTATAGCTACTATCATCAAGGCAAAAAGCAGATAAAAAAAGTCCTTTGGTTTAAAATGAGGCAGCTTGGTGGAGAGCCCAATCCCCTTAGAGATGAGGGTTTTGTTGGAGTATCCTACTTTAGTCTTGAGGAGCTTCCCGAGGAGCATATGCATGAAGATGAGCTGCTTATGGTTAAGAAGGCTTTTGGAGGTTAGAGGTGTCCTATTCTACGAGGCTTAAGGATCTTCTTATTACTCAGGAGGAAGAGGAGATCCAGGCCCTGCTTTCAGGTTTCTTAAGATTTTCATATGGCGAGGAAGGGTTTTCTTCAGACCAGGCTTCGCTTGTTCGTTATGCCTACCTTAAGCTCAAGGAGGAGGGGGCCCAGCTATCCCTTACAAGTAAGAAGGGGGTTGCTTCAAGATTTAACATGTATTATTTGATTGTTGAAGATAAGAAGGTTCTTGAGGACCTCGGTGTAAAAGCCGCTGGGGAGCTGGTTAAGAAAATTCCAAGGAGCTTTACTTCTAGAATGAAGCTACAAAGGGCCTATCTCAAAGGAGCTTTTCTCGCTTGCGGCTCCCTGACTGATCCAAATAAAAGTTATCATTTAGAGTTCAAGGTTAAAGAAAAAGAGCTGGCAGAGTCCTTACAGGGCCTATGCCTGGACCTTGATTTAAAGGCTAATCTGGGCTTTAGAAATAAATGGCTGGTCTATGTTAAGGACTCCCAAAGCATAGGAGACTTTCTGGTTCTTATGGGAGCCCCGTCCCTAGCCTTTGATTTAGAAAACACAAAACTTATTAGGTCAGTTAAAGCAGATATTCAAAGGCATAATAACTTTGATGAAGCCAATATTAATAGAATAGTAGGTGCAGCTGCTAGACAGCTTGATGCCATAGAAAAGATCCAAAATACCATCGGTATAGCAGCTCTACCACCATCACTTCAAGAAATAGCCCTGCTGCGCTGGGAAAATCAGGAGCTGAGCTTCAAGGACCTGGGGGAGCTCATAGATCCTGTTTTGAGTAAATCGGGAGTTAACAATAGGCTTTCAAGGATTGTGAAGATTGCAGATAAATTGGAGGACTAATGAGGGATTTTGTCCATCTACACCTACATAGTGAATATAGCCTACTTGACGGCTTTTGCCCTTTAGAGGAACTGGTAATCTCAGCTAAAAATAAGGGTTTTAGCCACCTTGCCATCACCGACCATGGAAGTATGTATGGGGTGGTGGATTTTTACAAGCTTTGTAGGAAACATGGCATCCAGCCTATTATTGGTTGTGAGGTCTATGTGATGAGCGAAAACCCTAGGGAAAACCATCATCTAGTTCTTTTGGTTAAGGATAGTAAGGGCTATGAAAACCTTATAAGAATGGTAAGCCAGGCCTCCCTAGAGCATTTTTATCATAGGCCTAGGGTGTCAAAGAGGATGCTAAAAGACCATAGTCAGGGTCTGATAGCCCTTTCTGCCTGCCTTCAAGGTGAGGTTCAAAAGCTCCTCCTTCAGGGCAGTGAAGAGGCGGCCTTAGAGGTAGCCTTAAACTATAAGGATATTTATGGTCAGGACTTTTACATAGAGGTCCAGGACCATGGCCTTTCTGAGCAAAAAAGAATTATCCCAAGACAGGTGGAGTTAAGTAAAAAGGCTGGAATTCCTTTAGTGGTTACCAATGATGTCCACTATGTGGAAAAGGAAGACTACCTGGCCCACGATATAATTCTGTGCATTCAAACCTCTAAAAAGTATCAGGACAAGGAGAGGATGCGTTTTCCCTCCCAGGAGTTTTATCTTAAGGATAAGGAGGAAATGGCAAAACTCTTTTCCTACCTACCTGAGGCACTGGATAATACGCTTAAGATAGCTAAGCAGTGTAACTTTGATTTTGACTTTAATCAGATGCACCTTGCACCCTTTAGTAGTGAAGAGGGATTTGATGCAGGTAAGGTGCTAAGAGAAATGGCTTATAAAGGCCTTTTGGACCACTATGGCCATGACAAGCATATAGATAGGCTGGAAGAAGAGCTGGAAATTATTGACTCAATGGGCTACAATGATTTCTTCCTTATTGTTGCAGACTTTGTAGCCTATGCTAGGAGCAGGGGCATTTATGTTGGGCCTGGAAGGGGTTCAGGCGGAGGCAGCCTTGTTGCCTACTGCATAGACATCCACCGGGTAGACCCTATGAAGTATGGTCTGCTCTTTGAAAGATTTTTAAATAAGGACCGGGTAAGTATGCCCGACTTTGATATAGACTTTGAAGATGAAAGGCGCCAGGAGGTTATTGACTATGTCTCCAGGAAATATGGTGCCGATAAGGTGGCTCAGATAATCACCTTTGGTAGCCTTAAGGCCAGGCAGGCCATTAAGGATGTGGGCAAGGCCTTTGATATGCCCCTATCTGAAGTGGATAAGCTGGCCAAGGCCATTCCAGAAGTGCCAGGTATGACCCTTGATAGGGCAATAGCTGAGAGCAGTAGCCTTAGAGAGCTTCTAAAGATAGAAGAAAATAGGCTCCTTATGGATATGGCTAAAAGGGTGGAGGGCAGGCCCCGCCACATTTCTGTCCATGCAGCAGGAGTTGTAATGGCAGGCCAGCCATTAGAGGGCCTGGTCCCCCTTACTAAGAGGGAGGGGGTAGTGCTGACCCAGTACAACATGGACCTACTTGAAGAACTTGGCTTTCTCAAGATGGACTTTCTTGGCATCTCAAATCTTACTATTATCAAGCACTGCATAGAGATAATCGAGAAGAATAGGGGGGTAAGCTTAGAGGTAGATAAGCTTCCCATAGATGATGAGGCCACCTTTGAACTTCTAGGTAGAGCAGATACCCTGGGTATCTTCCAGCTAGAAAGTCAGGGAATGAGAAACTTCTTTAGAGAGGTAAAACCCCACTCGGTGGAAGATATAATTGCAGGGATTAGCTTATATAGGCCCGGCCCTATGGACCAGATTCCTGTGTATATTAGGAATAAACACAATCCCGACCTAATTGAATATGCTCACCCCTCCCTTAAGCCTATTTTGGAGGTGACCTATGGAGTTATGGTCTACCAGGAGCAGGTTATGGAGATGGTCAGGGCCCTGGCAGGCTATAGTTACAACCAGGCCGATATAATTAGAAGGGCCATGGCCAGTAAGCGAATGGATGTAATGGAGGGTGAAAAACAGCGTTTTATCTATGGAGATGGCAAGGCTGTAGAGGGGGCTATAAAGAGGGGCCTTAGCGAGGAAAAGGCTCTGGAAATCTACGGCCAGATGGTGGAGTTTGCCAACTACGCCTTTAATAAGAGCCACGCCTCGGGCTACGGCCTAATTGCCTACCAGATGGCCTACCTTAAGACCCACTATCCAATAGAGTTTATGGCAGCTCTTATGAGCTCAACCCTTGATAAGAAGGTAAAGTTAGCTTCTTATATTGAGACCTGTAGATCAATGGATATAGAGGTCCTGCCCCCCCACATTAATTATTCAGATGGGGGCTTTACTGTAGAAGATGGTAAAATCCGCTATGGCCTAGGTGCTATTAAAAATGTGGGCAGTGTCCTTATCAAGAACATCCTTGATGCTAGAAAGGACGGAGCCTTTACAAGCTTTGAGGAGCTGCTTCAAAGACTGGGGGCCTCCAACCTTAATAAGAGGGCCTTTGAGAGCCTAATTAAGGCAGGCGCCCTGGATAACTTAGGAGAAACTAGAAGGAGCCTACTCCAGCGTTATGAGCTACAAATAGAGGGGGTTCAAAGGGGAGAGCGCTACAATGCACCAGGGCAGATTAGCCTCTTTGATGAGCTTATACCTACTACTTCAGGTTCTATTGATGTAAAGGAGCTGGAGGAAGACAAGCTGCTTCTTTATGAAAAGGAAGTTCTAGGAGTTTATCTATCTGGACACCCTATCCTCAAATACTCAAGCCTTAGAAAAAGTCAGATGGATCTTGCCAAGGTTGCAGAGTTAAATGAAGCTCAGGGCGATGGTAGGATGGTGGAGCTTCTGCTAATGAAAAAGGCTATTACTAGGAAGATGACTAGGACCGGCCAAAACATGGCCATGGTGGAGATGGAGGATGAAATGGACTCCATTGAGGTGGTGTTTTTCCCAAAAACCTTTAGAACCTATGAAAGAGTTTTAGATAGAGAGGACTTCTTTCTAGTTGAAGGAAGGCTTCAGGTCAGTGATAGCATGAGCACCAACATAATAGCTGAAAGGTTAAAGGGCCTAGGGCCACCTCCTGCCAAGGAAATTCTTTATGTTAGAGTGAAAACTTTTAGAGGTGAGGCCAAGGATAATCTACTCCAGCTACTAAGGGCCAATAAGGGGCCTTACAGGGTCAGAGTATATGAAGAGGACAGCAGAAGAACCAGGGAAATTAAGGACTACTTGGTAAACAACTCAGGAGCTTTTATCCAGGAGCTAAAGCGGCTTTTTGGTGAAGATAGCGTGGTACTAAAATGAAAAAGGAAGATAGGA
>LFTD01000052.1 GCA_001512625.1 Clostridiales bacterium DTU036
AAAATATGGCCATCTGGGTAATAGCTATAAACTGTCTCTCTGATATTTTCCACTAGTTCAAAGGGAGCATCTCCCTCCTTAGGACCTTTAACAGTTAGGATTATCCTGGAATAATTCTTGCTCAGTAGGGACTCTATAACCTCAGCATCTAGGAGATCCGATAGCATAAGGCCTCCCACTGTTTGATTGTAACTCATAAGTCCCAGAACTCCAGGAATATCCTTGAGCTCCTCCTCCATGATCTTTTCCTTACCTATCTGGCCTCTTGGTACCATAATTGCTAGGGAAACCTCATCTCCAAACTTATCTAGGATGGTCTCCTTATCCCTCTGCTCTCTAGAGCCCTTATCATAGTCAGCATTACCATAAATAAAGTTATTGTTGCGCTGGGCAACATAAAATAAGGGAGCCACAATAATGAGAATGAGGACAACATAGCGCATGCTTTTTACCAGTTTACCTACACTTTTAAAGGATGGCAAAAAATGCCTATGGCTGGTTTTTTCAATCCATTTATCTAAAGAAAGCACAAGGGCTGGTAAAAGAAAAAGGACGCTTATAAAGCTAAAGATTACTCCCTTAGCTAGGACCAGGCCCAGGTCTGGGCCTAGTTTAAACTGCATAAATATTAGGGCAAGAAAGCCCAGCACAGTGGTGGAGGCAGAAGCTAGGATTGCTGTTGAAGATTTAACTATGGCCATCTCCATAGCTTCTTCTATCTCGTGGCCCTCCTGCCTGTAGCTACCAAACCTGTGAAGCAGGAAGACAGCATAGTCCATACTAACTGCCAGCTGGAGTACTGCAGATACGGCTGCAGTAATAAAGGAGATTTCATCAAATATAAAGTTGGTTCCTAGATTTATAAGAACTCCAGCACCAATTGTTAGGACAAGTAGAATTGGCTCAAGCCAGCTATTGGTAGCCAGGCTTAAGATTATCATTCCAAGGGGTACCATAAAGACCATGATGGTGAAGAGCTCTGAGTCAACCGAGGACTGGGCCTTGGCCAGGTCCACTACCTGACCCTCTATGGCCCCATTTTCACCTATGACCTCCTGCATGACATTTAGGGTTAGCTTGGTATCTTCCAGGCCCGTTGCCACCATATAAAGGGCGCCCTCATTATAATAGGCATCAAGGAGCTCCTTGTTAGCTAGCTCAATGGGTTCCCTTAAATCATAAAAATCATCTAGCCACAGCACCTGTTTTACATAGGGTACTGCGGCTAATTTTTCCTTAAATTCCTTGGCTTCTAATAAATCTACTCCAGGTATGTATACTCTTAGATTGGGTATTGCCTGATCAAATTCCTCCTCCATTATCCCCATGGCTATGGTGGAGGGCGCCTTATCTGGGATATAGTCGGCCAGGTTGTAGTTTATGGGTATAAAGAACTGAGCTATTATCCCTAGAATACTCAGTAGAGTAAAAAGGATAATGATAAGCGCCTTATGTCCCACAATAAAATGTGCGACTTTTTTCATTATTTCACCAGTAGATTAAAACATCTAACACTTAATAGAGCTGTTTCCATCTCCTTATAAATTCACCATTGTCCTTAGTGGGCAGCATAATATTTATTATGTCTTCAAGGAGGAAAGCCTGGTCCCTCTTATCAAGGTTTCTTCTCAGGGTCCAGACAAATTCTTGCTCACTCTGCTCAAGGAGCAGTTCCTCTCTTCTTGTTCCACTCTTACCAATGTCAATAGCTGGGAAAATCCTCTTCTCAGC
>LFTD01000087.1 GCA_001512625.1 Clostridiales bacterium DTU036
CGCTTTACCCATTTTTTATCAGTGTCTTCCTTAATAAAAAACCTTATCACTTCGCCGCACTCAAGGCACATATCACAGTAGAGTTGGACTACCCCATCAAGGATTCCTTTAGAGTACTTTGGCCCAACATTACCAGCCTCTGCAGACTTACCAATAGCAATCCCGCCTTCAATTCTTTCACTACCACAGTTTGGACATTTCATATAAGTCAGCCTCCTTTGGTTTCTTATAGCTTAATAATACCCAAAGGATAATCCTCTGGGTACTTAACACTATAAATCAATTTCCATGAGAATTGGAGTATGGTCCTGCCTAGGGCCAGAATCAATCATCTCAGACTTTTTAACCCTATCAGCCAGCCTATCACTGACCAGCCAGTAGTCTATCCTCCAGCCAGAATTATTTATCTTACTGGTCCTGGCCCTTTGGGCCCACCAGCTATAAACTCCCTCTACATCGCCATGGATATGCCTAAAGGTATCAGTAAAGCCCCTTTCAAGTAGGTTTGTAAAGCCTTCCCTCTCCTCCATTGTAAAACCAGGAGAATTCCTATTACTATCGGGGTTGGCCAGGTCAATTTCCCTATGAGCCACATTGTAGTCTCCTGTAGCCAGAACATACTTTTTCTTATCTAAACTCTCAAGATAATCAGCATATCTCTTATCCCAAACCTGGCGCTCATCAAGACGCCTTAAACCATCTCCTGCATTAGGGGTATAAACCTGGGTCAGGTAAAAGTCTTCAAACTCCAGGGTAATAATCCTTCCTTCTAGGTCCATGGTGGAGGGGGCCCCAATCTCAGGATGGCTGATTTTAGGGTCTAAACTCTTTTTATATAGGAACATGGTCCCTGCGTAGCCCTTACGAGCCGGTTCAACCGAGCTCCTCCAGTTTAGTTCATAATCAGGAAAGAAGCCGCCTAGAATCTCCAGATGCTTTTTTGATGGCCCTTTATGGGGGAGTTTTGTTTCCTGTATAGCAATCACATCTGCATCATAGTCCGCAAGGGTCTTTAGGACCTCCCTAGAAAGCAGGGCCCTATCAGAATCCGATGTTAGGGCAGCATTTAAGGAATCAATGTTCCAAGATATTAGTTTCAAGTCTTCCTCCTATAATCTATAAGTAATCTTTTAAGAAAAAATGTAGTTAGCAGCGTAAACATCACCTTTTCTATAATACCCCAAATCTTAGAAAAAGAAAAATAAATCTAACCTTTAGAGCTTTATTCTAGCAATCTATTCCTATAAATTCCTATATATACCTACTAGCCTCCCTGATTGTTAAGGCTGATAGGCCATCAGTATGGGTCTTTAAAAAGCTCCTTACCCACTCAGGGTTAGTCTTAGAGTAATCCCTAAGAATCCAGCCCATGGCCTTATTTATAAAAAACTCTTCCTGGAAGAGGTTATTAAGAAGAATCTTTTCAAGTAGAAGAGTGTCCATCTTTTCCTTTCTCAGGAGCTGGTGGAGGATGGCAGCCCTCCTAAGCCAGAAATTCTCATCAAGGCTCCACTGGAGGAGGCTTTCATTAAGCTGGGGCTCCCTTAGAGCCAGGTTACCAAGAGGCCTAACTAGGCCATCCACTGTATCCCACCAGGACTTTTTGGTTATAAGTACCTTTAAATTAGAAAGATCACTTCTTGTCAGTTTCTTTTCATACCTCTTTAAATAATCAGTGGCTAGGTACTG
>LFTD01000078.1 GCA_001512625.1 Clostridiales bacterium DTU036
TTTGGTAGCTCCAGCGAAAAGCAGGCAGCTGACCAGATTTCTTTTCTTGATCTTTTTGATGAGGCTGAGCTTACAAAACTTCCCATCAGTGTGGAGCCTGAGGCTGATAAGGTCTTTGAGGATCAGGCCCCTAAGAAAAAGAAGAAGAAAGCGGGGCGCGCAGACTTCGCTAAGGACTTAGAGACTGAGATTATAGAGTATAAACTTGATGAAGGTGAGCTTGTCTGCGATGAGTGTGGAAGTGAGCTAACCATTATGAAAAAAGAGACTAGGACCGAGATAAAGATAATCCCAGCCCAGGTTAAGAGGGTAGAGCATGTCACTTACACCTATAGTTGTAGGTCTTGTGATAAAGAGGGTTTATCTGGCTTTATTAAAAAAGCTCCATCACCTAAGGCCCTAATCCCTAAAAGCCTTGTATCCCCTAGCCTTATGGCCTACATCCTAAACCAGAAGTACACTCTGGCCCTACCTCTATACAGGCAGGAGCAGGAGTTTAAGAGGTTAGGAATAAATCTTAGCAGACAAAACCTATCAAACTGGACTATAAAGGGAGCTGGTCTACTTAAGGGACTCTATAAGGAGCTAAAAGACGAGCTCCTAAACCAGGAACTTCTCCACGCAGACGAGACCACCCTGGAGGTACTAGAAGAACCTGGAAGGAAGGCCACTCAGAAATCCTACATGTGGCTATACAGGAGCTCTCGTCATAGTGAAAAACCAGTAATCCTTTTTGATTATAAGGCCAGTAGAAGTGGGGATAATGCCAAGGTCTTTTTAGAGGACTGGCAGGGCACTTATCTTCACTGCGATGGCTATGCTGGCTACAAAAAGATAGAGGATAAAAAGCTCTGTGGTTGCTGGGTCCACGCTAAGAGGAAGTTTCATGAAGCATGGCAGGCTAACAAGAAAAACCAGGAGGCCAAAAAGTGTGAGGACTACATCAGCAAGCTCTTTGCCCTGGAGAAGAAGGCTGATGAAAAGGGGCTCACTAATGAGGCTCGCCTTGAAATGAGAAAAGAGAAGTCATCAAAACTAGTGATTAATTTCTATGACTATCTTGAGGATCTTTCCACTAGAACCCTTCCCCAAAGCCTACTTGGAAAGGCTATTACTTATGCTCAGAACCAGAGGGAGTATCTAATGACCTTTCTAGAAGACCCAAGAATTCAGCTTAGTAACAATCTAGCAGAGCAGTCCATAAGGCCCTTTGTCATAGGAAGGAACAATTGGCTGTTTTCAGCAAGCCCCAGAGGGGCTAGCTCCTCTGCCCTTATTTATTCCATCATACAAACAGCCATAGCAAATGATCTAAAGCCCTATCACTACTTGAATCACATCTTTGAAGAGATTCAGCTAAACGAGGAGCTACAGGTAGTGGACCTTCTTCCCTGGTCAGATAAGATACCGGAGGAATGCAAGAAATAAACGACGCTAAATGAACAAACATCCAGAAAGGTCAAGAGCAATAATGACCAGCTGGATGTTTTTTTATGGATGCGCCCTTGGTTTGACGCTTACTTTCTTCGGTCTCAACGCCCCCATGTTCAAGCAGTTTCCTTCGATCTTCCTCTTACTCTCGGATATATTTTCTTATGGTTTTTCGATCCCTACCTGTGACTCTTGAAATTTCCCTTTGCGACTTTCCATCGCGAATATGCTTTAATATTATTTCTTGCTTTGTCTTCATATTTATCACCCCGTTGTCCCCCTCATGAGCTGTTTTCATGAGGAATTATACTTCTTAGGTGGGGGAGTTTTCAACTGAAATGGTGGGGTACTTTTAGATTAACATAAACAGAAGTGGGCATTTAATGCTCAGTTTGAGCGAGTATGCCTTTCACGTTATTTGGGCTATCCCA
>LFTD01000024.1:0-3846 GCA_001512625.1 Clostridiales bacterium DTU036
TGGAATATTTCAGGGGTCTAATAAGTGCTTGGTAGTCCTATTTGATTTTTACTAGGCCTGCTCTAGGCCTGCTATAGATCTGGCTACTCTTTCGAGATTTTTCTTTGTAGTAGCTTTTTTTATGGCTTCTTCAAGGCTTACGGGGCCAGCCTGGATGGAGAAGAGGCTATCAAAAAGGGGGCTTTCTTCTTTTACTGAGCCAAAAAGACCTATGACGGTCTTATTTTTTTCCTTGGCTTTCCTAGCTAGCTCGGTTGGTCCCTTACCGTGGAGGCTCTGATAATCAAAGCTTCCCTCCCCAGTTATTACAATGTCTGCCCAGGAGATATACCTATCAAAGTTGCAAAGGCTGGTTAGCAGCTTAAAGCCTGGCTCAAGTTTAGCTCCTATAAGAAGAAGGGCAAAGCCCAGGCCTCCTGCTGCTCCTGCACCAGGAAGGTCCTTTACTCTTTTTGAGAAGTGGTTTTCTAGGAGCTCAGCATAGTTTGCCATGGCCCTATCTACTATTTCTATCTCATCAAGCTTTAGTCCCTTTTGGGGACCATAAACAGCACTTGCCCCCCTTTGACCTAGTAGGGGGTTATTTACATCGCTGGCAATAATTATGGGGGGAAGCTCTTTTATTTCTCCTTCAATGCGGTTTACTTGAAGGAGATTGTCTAGGCTGGGCTCTAGGAGCTGGTCACCTTTAAAGAACCTAAGACCTAGACTGTGGAGTAGGCCCATACCTCCGTCATTTACCCCGGTTCCCCCGAGCCCAAGGATAATCTTTTGGGTTTTAAGCTGGGAGGCTATTAGGAGCTCCTGACCAAAGCCCTGGGAGCTGGCTTTAAAGACATCCCTTTCTTCTCTAAGGCCCGCACTGTGGGCAGCTTCAAGAAAGGCAATTTCCTCGCTGTAGTAGATCTTGGACTTAATGGGCTTCTTGTAGAGGTCTTTTATTTTTTCTTCATGGAGTTTAAGATCAAAAAAGTAGTCCAGCATTTCCAGGGTGCCCTCGCCTCCATCGGCCAGGGGGAGGAGATGGACATTTTCTTGGGGCCAGTTACTCAGGCCCGCTCTAACAGCCTGGCCTGCCTCTAGGCTAGTAAGGCTTCCCTTAAAGGAGTCCATGGCTATAAGAATCTTAGACTTCATTTATAGGTTCTCCCTTTAAAAAGGCTTGGAGATTTTCAAGGCTAGTATCCATGATTCTTTGCCTGGCTTCCTTGGTGGACCAGGCTATATGGGGAGTGATAATAAGGTTTTTAACTCCTAGATAGGGGGAGTCCTTTTTCATGGGTTCCACATCAACAACATCAATGGCTGCCCCTGCTATAAGGTTGTTTTCAAGGGCATAGACCAGGTCTTCTTCTACAATAAGGGGACCTCTTGAAGTGTTGATCAGCATGGCTGTGGGCTTCATAATTTCTAGCATTTTTAGACTTACTATGCCCTGAGTTTCTGGAGTTAGGGGGCTGTGAAGGGAGAGGAAGTCACTTCTTTTAAAGAGCTCCTCAAGGTCTACATATTCATAATCCAGCTCCTTTTTACTTCTGGAATTATAGATTACTTCCATGCCCAGGGCACTGGCAATTTTAGCAAAGGCCTGGCCTATTGACCCCATTCCATAGATGCCCAGGGTTTTACCAGCCAGCTCTATTTGAGGACTTATTTGATAGGTAAAGTCTGGGTTTTTAACCCACTGGCCCTGGTGGACGGACTCCGAGTGCCTACCAATTTGGTGGGCAAGTTCAAGCATCATAGCTGTGGCATACTGGGCCACAGTCTTAGTTCCATAGACGGGGATATTGCTAACAGGGATGGATCTTTTCCTAGTGGCTTCTAGGTCCACTATGTTGTAGCCCGTTGCAAGAACCGAGATAAATTTAACCTTGGAGTCCTCTAGTTCCTTATCTCCTATGGGAGTTTTATTGGTAAAGACTATATCTGCCTCTTTAATAAGTTCCTTTACGTCTTCTTTTTCACTTCTATCATAGACTTCAAGCTGACCATAGTCGGCAATTTTATCCCAGCTCAGATCCCCTGGGTTTAAGCTATAGCCATCTAAAACAACTATTTTCATATCTTTCCTCCTCCAGCTATTATGGGTTTTATACCTCTTTAGATAGGGAAAATAACATAAGTATGAGAGCAAAGACTTCAATTATAGCAACCAGGCTCATTAGAGACCTGATGCCATAGAGGTCCATGACCAGGCCCCCTACTAGAGAGGCTAGGACATTTCCGGCAATTATGGCTGAAGTCAGCAGGGCCTGGCCCTTGGCAGTGTCCTGCTGGCCCATGGCCTTTGACAAAAAATAAATTGATGCTGGCATAAAAAGACCAAAGGTCAGGGCATTGGTCAATTGATTAAGGTAAATCGAATAAATATTTGTAGAAAAGAGATCCAGTAGAGCCTTTATAAGAAAAAAGCTAGCAGACAGTCTAAGGAGATTTTTAACTGGAAATCTCCTGGAAATCTTGGTGAATAAAAACATAACTGGAACTTCTGCAAAGGCGGAAATGCCTATTGCAAGGCCTAGGGACTTCTCACTGCCACCAAGATACCTTATGAGGTGGACCAGGTAATTGTGGAACATGTTATAGCCAAAGAAGGTAAGGATAACAGAAAGTAGGAATAGTGGAAGGAAGGGATAGCGCCTAAAAACACCCTTGCTTTCAGTTTTCTCCTCAGAGACTATCCTGCTATTAGGAAAGTCAAAGCTAATTACAGTCATTAAATGAAAGGAAATAAAAAGCATTCCAGCCAGAGGACTGATGGCCACCCCCCACTTAACCATAAGGGCTCCAAGGGCAAAGGAGCTAAGGGAGTAGGTCAAGGAGGCCATGCCTCTTGCCAGGCCAAAATCCAGCCTCATTCCCTGCTGGAGGCAGGAGATACTAAGGGCGTTGACAAAGGGCTGGAGGCTCATTAGGCTGACCAGCATTATGTAGTAGAAGCCTAGAAAGGGTTTTAAATGAATTAAGAGACTCATAGTCAGTATAACCAGGCCTTGAGCCAGCATAACCGCTTTCATGGCTAGTTTTCCCGAATCAACCTTTTGGGCTAGGAAGGACTGGAGGGCTATTGAGCTAAGGTTTGCCAGAGCTAAAAGTAGGCCTATACTGGTATTGCTATAACCCACACTTAGTAAAAAGGTGGTGGCATAGGCGAAAAGAGGTAGGTAGCTCAGCCAGTAACTAGACTGGATTAAACCATAGTGGAAGGTCCTATTTTTCACGTTCAATCCTTTCGGTAAAAATAAAGATCATAATGGTTCCCAGAACTGAAATCAGAGTGGCAATTAGCAGCATATGGGAGATGCTCATATAATGGATAAGGGCTCCTCCTAAAAGTGAAGCAAATAAACTCCCAAAGGTAGTAGCTCCTGTAGCCGAGGCCTGGGCCTCTGCCCTGTATTCCTCCGAGGTAATGGAGGCCATGTAGTAGACCGAGGTGGGCAGGTAGAGACCAAAGGAGAACATCTGTATAAACTGGGAGAGATAAAGTATAGTCATACTACCAGCCAGGTAGGCTACAAAGGTTTTTAAAGTAAAGAAGAAGGCAGATATAACTAGTAGGTGCCTGAGTTTAAATCTATTCATTATCTTAGAAAAAATAAACATGGTTGGAACCTCAGCAGCAGAGGCTATGGCTACAGCAAGTCCCAAGGAGGATTCGCTGCCCCCCAGGCTTTCAATAGTCTTTATAAGATAGCTATTAAACATTGAGTAGTTGGCATAGACCAGGCTTATTCCCAGCATTAGGCCTATAAGATTTGGCATGGCTTTAAATAAAGGGACTCTAGCTTTTTTTTCATGACTGTGTTTTTTTGGTGCCAGGTCAATCTTTTCAAGACTAAG
>LFTD01000024.1:4078-6732 GCA_001512625.1 Clostridiales bacterium DTU036
AGAAGGGCTGCCAGGGCGTAGGAAGTAGCCAAAATTATCCCTATGGTCAAACTATCTTGATTTAGGTATATCAGGTAGTAGGCACCATAGGCAAAAAAAGGCATCAGCATTAAGGCATAAAGGGCCTGGTAAATTGAAAATTTAGTAGTATAATTCTTCATCTTCCCCTCTTTTTAAGTACATCTATGCCTATGTATGGTACACCATATCCCCCACAAAATAAACACTTAAGCTCTTAATAATTCTTTACTATTATAAGAAAGCTAGAAGCGGCTAGTTTTATTCTATTTTTAGTGGGTTATATTACCTTAAAAAGCCCTATAACTAGGAGAAAATCCTCCTATCTGGTATCATTAGGGAGGAGGAAAAGATGAAGAAAAAAATGCTAGAAAGCCTTTATGGTTTTGTTTATGCAGATAGTCTGGCCACTGGCTGCTGGGGAGAAAGAAGCTCCCTTCTTTTGGCAGGGCTTGATAGCTTTTCCTACTTAAGTGCCTATTCACTAATGAAGAATCTAGATAGGGCCTGGCGCCATGGAGCCTACACTTGTAAGGATCAGCCCTGTGACTTTGATCCAGTTCTAGTAAAGGCACTGGAGGGTTTTGAAAGAGGAGTCCACCCCATGGAATGCGGGATGAGGGGCAGGATTCATAATAGTCCTTCAGCTCTAATGAGGGCCTGGCCCCTGTCCATTTATGCCCTGAAAGTTTTTAATCTTAAAAGGGACCAGGAGGAGGCTGAGGTTTTTGTAAGAAGGTACATTTCTACCAGCCATGCTCATGAAACCAGTTTGTGGCTTGCCTCTTTATACTCAAGGCTTCTTTGGGACCTATTAGAAAAGCCAAAAACAAAGCCCCTACTAGAGGCTTTAAAGGAGCTGGAAGGGTTTGAAGGAGCTGGAGAGGATTTGGTTGAGTTAATGAAAGACTCCCTCAAGGCTCTAATTAGGGCAGAGAGCTTTGAAGAGGCCCTGAAGCTAGCTGGAAGTAATAGGGATGTCCAGGTAATAGTTGGAAGTTTAGCAAGCCTAATCTTTCAAGATAGACCTGAAGATTTTTACCATATTTATAAGTTAAAGGAGATTAGAGGCCTGGCCCTTGGAGCCTGGCTCAGTATTAGATAATGGAAATATTAGCACCTGTTGGAAATAGGGAGAATTTAGTAGCAGCAGTTCAGGATGGAGCCCATGCAATTTATTTAGGGGGAGATCTTTTTTCTGCCAGGGCCTATGCTGGAAACTTTAGTAAAGAGGAGCTGGGAGAGGCCATTGACTATGCCCATGGCTATGGAGTCAGGGTCTACCTTACAGTTAATACCCTCTTAAAAGAAGGGGAAATTGCTGGGGCAGTGGACTATATCAGGTGGGCCTGGAACAGGGGAGTTGACGCAGTTATCTTTCAGGACCCAGGTCTACTTTACCTAGTAAAAGAGCTTTACCCAGATATTGAGCTCCACGCTTCAACCCAAATAAGTGTTCATAATAGGCCCATGGCTGAGTACTTTAAGGAAAAGGGAGTTGAGAGGCTAATTCTAGCCAGGGAGCTTTCTCTTAAGGAGATAGCAGGGATTAGAGGTGTTCTGGACCTGGAGGTCTTTGTTCAGGGAGCCCTTTGTATCTGCTATTCTGGTCAGTGCCTTATGAGTAGTCTAATTGGAGGTAGGTCTGGTAATAGGGGAAGGTGTGCCCAGCCCTGTAGGTTGGAGTATAGCCTCTATAAAGGAGATGACTTTGTTAAGAAGGGCAGACTTATTAGCCCTAAAGAGCTTTCTCTCTTGGATGAGTTAGATAGTCTTAAAGAGGCTGGAGTAGTAAGCCTAAAGATTGAGGGCAGGATGAGGAGTCCTGACTATGTCTATGAGGCTGTTAGTGCTTATAAAAAGAAACTTAATGGCCAGCAATATGATGCTAGAGCTCTGGAGCTGAGTTTTTCTCGCCAGGGTTTTACCAAGGCCTATCTCCATAAAAAGGGAGGAGACCAACTGATTTCTGAGGTTTCAGGTAAAAGCGGACTTGAGCTTGGCAGTATAAAGAATGGAAAACTCAGGCTTGAAGCCGACCTTAATAGGCTAGATGGCCTGGCTACTCCCAGGGGGGGCTTTAAGGTTGAGCATATTTTGGTGGAGGGTCAAAAGGTAGATAGGGCCCTAGAGGGTCAGGTGGTGGAAATCCTTCCAAGAAAGTACAAGGAGGGAGACCAGATTAGAAAGACCCTGGATGTGGGAGCTCAGACTAGAATAAAAGAAGTTCTTAGAGATGACTTTGCCAGAAAAGAAGAGGTGGAAGTCGACTTTAGCTTTGAGCTAGGTAGGCCCATGAAGCTGGGAAGCCTTGAAGGAAGGCTGGTAGAGGAGGCAAGAACTGCCCCCCTATCTAAAGAAAGGATAATTGAGGCACTAAGTAAGTCCCAGGGACCCCTGGTATTAAAGCCCAGGATCCTTACCTATGAAGAGGGCTTTGTTCCTATAGCAGCGCTTAATGAACTTAGAAGAAACTATTTGGATGAGCTACTTGAGGCCAGGAAGGTTAGAAGGGAGCTGGAGGCTAGGGAGTTACCCCCACCTTTAGATAGGAAGCTTGAAGCCAGTAAGTACGTAATCATTAGAAGAAAGGACCAGTTAGGCCTTGATTTTAAGGGTATGGAGCTGGTTGTAGA
>LFTD01000077.1 GCA_001512625.1 Clostridiales bacterium DTU036
TTTTTTTAAAGAAAAAATTGCCAGATTTACTCCGGCAATTCTTCCTTTAAAAATCTCAGATAGAGCCCCAGGGCCTTTTCACACCTACTTCCTAAAAAAAGCCCGCTCTTCATAGCATCAATTACTTCTTTTAAGCTAAGGCTAATCATGGTAACAGCCCTAAAGCTTCTAATCTCACTAGCCAGATAAACATAGATTCTATCATAGTTTCCATGCTGGGGGAAAATGGAACCTAGATAGTCCATCTTCCTAAAGGCTAAGCCCTTTTTAAGGATAATTTCCTGGGCCTTCTTATCCACATCTTCACTTAAATCCAGCTCATCTTCAAAAAAACGAAGAAAAAGACTCATATCTCTTTTTTCATAGTCCAGATAAAGATGATTGTCCCGCCTGGCTAGAACTAGGACTAGTTCCCTGGGCCTTAGGATGCCTCTTTGCTCAATCTCTATTTGCAGATAACTAGGCATTATAGTACTTGATCTAGGGCCTCTATAAATAGCTCAGTGTTCTCAAGGCTGCCGCAGCTGACCCTAAGCCAGTTGTCCCAGCCCCAAAGAAAACCTGGTCTAATTACAACGCCGCGCTTAAGTAGCTCTTCATTAACCCTTCTACCGTCCTGATCCACATTAACAAAGATAAAGTTGCCCCTAGCAGGAATATACTCTAGGCCCTTTTCATCAAAGTATTCCATCATCCTGGCTAGAGAAGCCCTGGCTAGGGCTACACTTCTCTCAACATGCTCCTTATCATCTAAGGCAGCCAGGCCAGCTGCCAAGGCTAGTCTATTAACACTAAAGACCCCAGCTGACTTACTGATTTCCCTAATTATTTCAGGAGTTGACACTATATAGCCAAGCCTAATTCCTGCAATACCACAAACCTTGGCAAAGGTCCTAAGGACGATGGTATTTTTTCTCTTCTTTAGAATCTCTAGTCCATCGGGATAGTTTGGATCAACCTTGGCAAACTCAAAGTAGGCCTCATCAATAAATAAAAGTACATCCTCAGGAAGTCTTTTAGCAAAATCCTCTAGTTCTTCTCTAGTAACAATAACTCCGGTAGGATTATTGGGGTTGGTTATGTAGAC
>LFTD01000028.1 GCA_001512625.1 Clostridiales bacterium DTU036
CATAGAGTCTATAGGAGAAACATCGAGGGGGGTCTTTTAACAGAATATGAAGGTATAGAGGCCCTTAGTATCTCTAAGGCAAAGGGACTTGTTATAACAGAAGGGGAAGATGGGGAAGTTAAGGTTATAGATATAGCTGATGGCCAGCCTCGCTTCTCTTTTAAGGGCCAGTTTATCTACCATGACCTAAAAGATGATATGGTCTATTTTCAGGACGCCAGTGCCTATGATGAGGCCCACCCTCTAAATATCTCTTCAGGAGATTTAGCTACAGGGGAGACAAGGCTGATACTTAGACTCTCTAGGGAGGAAATGGAAGAGTTTCTCTACTTGGATTCTCCTCTTTCTGGAATGGGAATAGAAAACTTTAGGGCCTCAGGAGACTTTGTCTGGCTAGCTCTTGGTGGCTATACTCCAATGTCAGAGGTTTATGATGACACAGCCTTTTTAAAGATTAGAAAAGACGGGTCAGGTTATACCTATAAGCTGGCTGCCCAGAGTGTTGACTGGTTAGGGGTGGATAGGCCCTTTAATGAGCACCATGATGGCCCCTTTAGCCTAGCTAAGCCATCCTACGCAGTCCATCCATCCTATAATCCTTTTACTAGAATTCAGCTTTTAGGAGAAGAGGATTTAGAAGAGCTGGGCTACTATAACTGGGCTGATTTAGTGGGGACTGATAATGAATATGTAGAACTAGTTGAGCGGGTAGAACTAGTGGATGAAAACCTCTTTTTTACAGTGGTTGAGCTTGAAAGAAATGAAGAGGAGAGTTTTGGAAACTGGCCTGCCTTTAACAGGACCAGGACCAAGGTCTACTGGAAAAACTTTGCTGAAGGTAAGACCAGCCTTCTATATACTGAGTAGGGTGGATTAAGGGAAACTTGAATTATATATGCAATAAGGATTTTTAACCCAGAGTTTTTACTTTGGGTTTCCTCTTTTTAGCGGCTCTTTATCCCATCATATCAAGGAGGATAGGTTAATCAGGACCCCACACCTATAAGTTTTTAGAGTCCAATAGAAAAACTTTCAGATTTTAGAAGTTTTTAGAGTCCAATAGAAAAGAATAAAGATGGAACCTTAAGAGAATTTTTATGGACTGTTTTTAGTATGATTATTCTAGCTATGCATATTACATAGGCTTTTGGATATATGGTATAGTAGCTAAGGACAATACTTTTAATTAAGAGGATTAGACATGAGGACAAGAAAGTTATATGAAGACGCCTATATTAAGACTCATAGGGCTAAGGTTCTGGGTTTCCATGAAAGTGGAGCTCTAGTTTTAGATGAAACTATTTTTTATCCTGAGGGAGGGGGGCAGTTGGCCGATGAGGGTTACATCAGCGGGGTTAGGGTCCTAGACGTGCAAGAAGAAGGGGACCTGGTCCTCCATTACCTGGAAAGCTATGATGAGTTTTTTATTGGCAGAGAAGTTGATTTAGATATAAATTGGCAGTTTAGGTTTGATAACATGCAGCAGCATACGGGAGAGCATATTCTTTCTGGCATAGCCCAGGAGCTTTTTGGCACAAAGAATGTGGGCTTTGAGATAGGCCGGGATATGATGAGGGTGGACTATGATAGGGAGCTAAGCTGGCAGGAGCTGGAGGACCTTGAAAGAAAGACTAATGAAGCCATCAGTAGAAACACTCCTATTGTCAGCTTCTTCCCAAGGCCTGAAGTTCTTGAGACCCTTCCATATAGGAGTAAAAAGGTTATTGAAGGAGACATCAGGATTGTTGAAGTAAAGGGCTATGACATCTGTGCTTGTAAGGGAACCCATGTTAGACAGACAGGTGAGGTAGGGCTACTAAAGATTCTCAGTAGAGAAAACTATAAGGGTGGTGTAAGGTTGGGAATCCTTTGTGGTTTTAAGGCCCTAGAGTACTTTCATAAACTGGTTTGGCAGTCCCATGAGATTAGTACAAGTCTCTGCGCGCCAGTTTTGGATTTAATACCTGCTCTAAACCAGGTCTTTGAAGACAGGGAAAGTATCAAAAAGCAATTAATCCTCAAGGATGAGGAGCTAATTAGATTAAAACTAGAGACAATGGAGCCTCAGGGAAATCTTATAATCTTTGAAGATGTTCTCAGGGGCAAGAGTCTAAAAATATATATGGCAGAACTTATGGTTGATAGGCAGGGGAGCCTGGCAATCTTCTCACCTGAGGAGGATGGTTATAGCTTTAACTTTATAACCTCAGCAGGAGATATCTCTAAGTTAGGAAAAGACTTTCTAGCAGCCTTTGATGGTAAGGGAGGGGGTAGGGGAGAAAGCTTCCAGGGCTTTATCCCAGTAGGGCAAGACCAGGATGACATGAGAAAGAGGATAGAAGAGTGGTTAGAGAAATATATACAGCAGTAATTGAACCAAGGTTTGCAGAAACTGACATGATGGGGGTGGTTTACCACGCCAATTACTTAATCTGGTGTGAGGTAGCTAGGACTGGGCTTTATACCCATCTTGGCTATAGCTATACAAAGACTCAGGATGACAAGATGCTTTGGCCTGTAAGGAGGGCTTCCCTTGATTATAAAAGGCCAGCTCTTTATGGCAGAAAGATCTATGTAAAGACNNTTTAGTGGAGTCAGGCTTATCTACAGCTATGAGTTTAGCGATGACACAGGAACCCTGCTTGCCACTGCCACTACTGAGCATGGCATCACCGATAAGAATCTAAGGGTAGCTAATCTCTACAAGCATGACCCTGAGATGGCAAAAAGGCTAGAAGAGTATCTAGAGATTTGTAAAGATGACAAGAATTAATATTAGGGACTTGAACCACTCCGGGGAAGGGGTGGGACTAATTGATAAAAAGGTTTGTTTTGTGCCAGGGCTTCTTCCAGGGGAAGAGGCCCTTATTGAAATTGTGCAGAAGAAGAAAAACTTCATGAGGGGAAGGCTAGTTGAAATACTAGTACCTTCGCCCCATAGGATAGAGGGAGGCTGTGAGCACAGTGAAGACTGTGGAGGTTGTCCTCTTATTAACCTTGACTATAAAGAGCAGTTTAGGTGGAAGCTCTCCTTTGCAAAGAAAAGCTTTGAGAAGATGGCTAAGATAGACATAGACTTTGAAGACCTCTATCCAGCTGAGGAGAGCTTCCACTATAGAAATAAGTTGACCCTCTTTCTTGAAGATGGAAGACTGGGTCTTAGAAGACCTGGCTCCCATAAGCTGGCTCCCATAAAAGCCTGTAAGCTTGGAGATAAATCCTTTGATGTTTTCTATCCCCTTTTAGAAGGAAGAAGAGACCTCCACTCGGTTATTTTAAGAAGGGCTGACAAGGGGGGTATGCTGATTTTAATTGGGGAGAAACCCTTTAAAGATGAGGGATTTTTAGATGAGCTTATGGCTGCAGGAGCCATCTCAATCTATCATAGTAGGGAGAAAAAAGAGGACAGGAGTCTATCAGGAAAGCTTATTCACTTAAGAGGAGAAAAGAATCCAATATTCACAGTTATGGACAGAAAGTTCTCTCTAACTCCCAGAAGCTTCTTCCAGGTCAACAAGGC
>LFTD01000004.1:0-19759 GCA_001512625.1 Clostridiales bacterium DTU036
GAAGCCTGGGCTGACCAGACAATCCGGTTAAACTCCTCCCAGGGGTCCCCATAATCAAAACGGTCAAAATCAATAATAACCAGCCTTCCATCCTCAAACATCATGTTACCAACATGGTAATCTCCATGCTGAAAGCACTGGGGCCTGCCGTTTAGAAGCTGGCGGTTATTATCTATATAGTCTAGAAAGTATCCATCACCTTCTATTTTAAGAGAACAGTCCTTATACATCCTGATTTTTCTATCTATCTTGGCGTTAAAGCGTTGCTGCCAGCTGGGAAGATCTGCAGGCCCTGGTAGAGAGTGGATTAGTCTAAGCATATCCCCTGCTTCTAGTCCATAATTAAACTGGTCTATATGGGAGAGCCTAGGAAGCTCTTTCTCTGCACTCTTACCATTAATCCAGCTTTCTATGATGTAACAGCCTTCTTCTGCTTCTCCTATCTCTATAGGCCTAGCCATAGCAAGTCCCCTAGAAAAAAGTTCTTCTTCTAGTCTAAAGAGCTCTCTTAGCCTGTCTTCCTTTTTTCTAGAAACCAGCCTTAAAAAGTAGCTGGCACCATTTTCATAAGTCAGCCTATACTTTCTATCTCCTGACCAGCCCTTCCTAATTGGCTCTATTTTAATAATCTTAGATAGGTCCATTTCTAGCCCTCAGCTATCCTTCGTAGTCCCACTGCAACCACTAAATAATTAGTTCATCTTTGCATATCTATCAATATTTGCTTCACTTAAAAACTCGTAGGCATCATTAATCTTTTGAAACTGCTGGGTAGCTCCAGGAGACTTGTTAACATCGGGGTGGTTTTCCTTGGCTTTTTTTCTATAGGCAAGTTTTATGTCATATTTATCGGCATTTTTATCTACACCCAGCACCCTGCAGCTCTCCTCATACTTACTTATAAACTCCTGGCTGGGATTTGTAAAGGTCTGGCTAGATCCTCCGTAGCCCTGGCCCTGCCAGTTATAGCTTCCATAGCCACTTCCAGTTTGGCTTCTCTCATACTCAAACCACTGACTAAACCTTTCCTCCCACTGTCTAGCCTGTTCTTCCTGGCGCCTTCTCTGTTCTTCTTGGCGTTTTCTTTCTTCCTCCCTCTCTCTTTCAGCCTCCATCCTCTTGTATTTATTGCCATACTCTCTAGAGGAGCTAAACTCCGCCTTCCTCCCCTTAGTTAGGCTATCAGCATAGTCAAAAAGATACTCGGTAATTGCATATCTTTTGTACTTTAAGAAGGATATGAACTTGATCCCAATTATGGGAAAGCCTATTAAAAAAATAAGAAATAAAGTAGTCATGGGGTTAAACATGAGACCTGGGCCTATTAGGAAAAACAAAAGGCAGCCCCCCATGGATATGAGAGAAAGAATCCCCCTACCAAGGGTCTTAACAAGCCCTACTAGAAGATCCAAAAAATTTATCACTATGTCAAATAGAAAGCCAAGTACAAGGGCCAGGGCATAGACAAACTTACCCCAGGCTTTTTTTATAGTATCCACCAATTATTTACCCTACCTAGAACTAGTCTAGGTCCTCCCTTCAAATTTATCCCCACATTTAGGGCAGGTTATTTTAATCTTACCCTTGCCCTTTGGTACCTTAAGCTCTGAATTACAGGCAGGACATTTAAAGTACTTGTAGGTTTTTCTTTCCTTAAATTTGTTTTGAATTCCCTTATATTTTCCATAGATTGGAGAAATAAGAATTGAAAACTTATAGTTCTCAAGCCTTCTTTTCTCAATATCCTTAGATAGCATCCTATAGGCAGCATAACCCAGTGGCAGGTAGGACAGCAAGCCTAGAACTGAAATTTTAGTTAAGCGGCCTACTAGGGTAAGAATTACACTTGCTAGAAGCAGGACCAAGGTTAGTTGATCTCCTCCGTACCTGTCCTTCATTAGTTTATCAAACATTTTTTATTCCTCTTTTCTTTCACTAAATATACCTAGACCCTCTAGTTGAGAGTTATTTTCTAGAGCTTCACTACGGGGAAGCTCCTTTATTTCCTTCTTCATAGCTTTAGTTTATTAGTTAATATAATAACCTCTAATGGTATTAGCTATTAGAAGATTTTTTGCGACTAAATAGGTCGCATAATTCAAATAAACCTCTAAATAAGATCTTCCTTCTCAATAACCTGATAGGTAAGCCCAACAATCTTGGAGGTTATCCTAACAAAATCCTTGGCGTCCTCTTCACCTATAAGCTCCAGCACCCTGGCAGTAAGACTAATAACCTTTTCGTAGTGGTAGTCTGCCTGGCCCCGGCCCTCATCTGTCAAAGTTACCAGGATTCTGCGCCTATCTTCTTTGTCAATCTGCCTATTTATTAAGCCCTTATTTTCAAGGTTATTAAGGATACTGGCCACCCTGGCTGTGCTAACGCTCATTTCTTCACTAATTTCACTAGGCAGCACACTGCCCTTTCTGTTTCTAACATAAAGTAAGGTGAAGATTTCTCCTTGCAAACTCTCATCTATCATCTGCTGATGGTGGTTTTTCTTGAGTTTATAGTTTTCATAAAAAAAATCTTCTGCAAGCTTTCTATAATCCATTGCTCCTCCAAATTACTAACACTATTAGTAGTTATACCCCTTAGTAGTTAAATAAACCAGCTGACAAAACATTTAAAAATAGCTCACCACAAACGCGCACTTATCTTTATCCTGTATTACCACAAATGCGCGCTTAGTTCCATGGTGCTTGTATACAAATGCACATGTTTAATCTTTAATCTATCTAAATAATAACTCTCACTTTCTTCAGCTCTAATAGTAAGGGCCTATAAACTGGACTTTACTCCGACCACATAATTACACAGACTTCCACCCTGAGCTAAACCATTGTCTTTATAGATAATCTTGATCAGACGAAAAAGAAGACCAGCTAAGCCAGTCTTCCTAGCATCTTTTTTAGTTTATTTCAAAGACTCCAGCGCAGTGGGAGATCTTAGTGAAATTTAGACTATGAGGTTCTAAACTTTTTCTAAGCTCCTCCTCCACAAAGTACTCCTCCTCATCATCCCAGATATCCCAGTAGTTTTTCCTAGAGGCTTCAAGCTCCGCCCTAGTCCTAAAGGCTATATCACCTACTATAATGGATCCACCTTTCCTAAGAAGTCCTCTTAAGTCTTGAAAGAGGCTTTCTTTTTCCTCATCTACCAAGTGATGAAGGGCCTAACTACTTATTACATAATCAAAGTCTAAGCCCTCAAATTCCACTGGTAGACCCTTAGAAATATCAGCCTCTACTAGCCTGACTCTTGGCATCTTGTCCCTTGCTATTTCCACCATCCTGATAGAAAAGTCCATGCCATATACCTCATAGCCCTCATCATAGAGTTTTTTAGTAAGTAGGCTTGTTCCAAATCCAATATCAAGGATTCTGGCTCCCTCTTTTTTATGAACCAGCTTATAGATGGTATTTAGGACCTCTTTATAGCCTGCAAAGGGGTAGTCATCATTCTCCTCACTAAGCTGGACATCCTTGTCATAGCCATCTGCCCATAGATCAAAGCCCCTACTCCCCAGCACTAAAGAACTCCTCCCTGCTTATCTCATAGTAGACTAAGTCCCGCCAGTTACCCAGCTGGTCCTGCCAGGACTTTTCCTTTATATCAGTTTTCCTTGCTCCTATCTTTTCTTCATAGACATACTGGGCTCTTTTATTATCTAGCATGGTGTCCCAAACAATCCTATCTATAGGTTCTATGGAGTTAATCCTCTCATCTGTAAAAATAAATTCAAAGAGGAGCCTGATTATTTGGGGTCCATAGCCCTGGTTTTGAAAGCTGGCTTCACAGATTTTCCAGCCTGGATAGGCAGCGCCCTCACCCCTTATCCTATAGCTAAGTTCTCCTACAGGCTGACCATCAATTTCTATTATACAAAGCTGGCTAAGCCTACCCTTCCAAGAATCTATCTCTTCCTCAGTCTTTTCTAAAGTCTGATTAAGCCCCAGGGGAAAGCCAGCATGCTCCATTACCTTACCATCATTCCACCACTTATTAAGCAGGGGAGCATCACTGGCAGTAACGCTTCTTATAAGTAACTTTCCTTTAGATATTTCCACCCATCTTCCTCTTTTCTTCTAGGATCTTTCTAACCTGGGCCACATCCTTGTCGCCCCTACCAGATAGATTAACTATAAGAGATTTATCCTGGTCTAGACTACCAGCTAGCTCCATTCCATAAGCTAGAGCGTGGGCACTTTCAAGAGCCGGTATAATCCCCTCGGTCTTTGAGAGCTTAAGGAAGGCTTCCAGGGCCTTGTCATCATCAATACTGACATACTGAGCCCTCCCAATATCCTTATAATAACTATGCTCAGGCCCTACTCCTGGGTAGTCAAGGCCTGCAGCTACAGAGTGGGTATCCTGGTCCAGCATAAAGCACTTAAAGCCATGGATAAGCCCAGCTGTTCCTCTACTAATACTAGCAGCATGTCTATTTGTATCAAGGCCCTCTCCAGCAGGCTCAACTCCTATCATCCTGACCTCACTATCATCAAAAAAAGGATAGAAGAGGCCTATGGCGTTGGAGCCGCCTCCCACACAGGCCACAAGATAATCAGGAAGCTTACCTTCTTTTTCTAGGATCTGCCTTCTGGCCTCCCTACCTATAACCGACTGGAAGGTTCTGACTATCATGGGAAAGGGATGGGGGCCAACAGCAGAGCCCATAAGATAAAAGGTATTCTCCCTATTAAGTACATAGTCCTCCAGGGCCCTATCAACAGCCTCCTTGAGGGTTCTATTGCCATCCATCACAGGAACAACCTTGGCTCCTAGGATTTCCATCCTAAAAACATTTAGCTCCTGCCTTTTGCAGTCCTCTTCTCCCATATAAACCACACACTCAAGGCCAAGTAGGGCGCATACTGTAGCTGCTGCCACCCCATGCTGGCCAGCCCCTGTCTCTGCAATTACTCTTTTTTTGCCCATCCTCTTAGCCAGTAGCCCCTGACCCATGGCGTTATTAATCTTGTGGGCACCGGTATGGTTGAGGTCTTCTCTTTTTAGATAAATCCTTGCTCCGCCAAGCTCATCACTTAGTCTTTTAGCATAGTAAAGGGGACTTTCTCTGCCAACATAATCCTTGTTATAATAGTCAAGCTCTTTTAAAAACTCCTGGTCTTCCATAGCCTTATAAAACTCTTCTTCCAGCTCCTCTAGAACTAGGGCAAGTTCCTTGGGAACATAGGCACCGCCAAATCTTCCAAATAACCCATCTTCTCTTTTCATTTTCTTCCTCCGAATATTTTTTTTAATACAAAAAAACCTCCATCCCATATAGGACGAAGGTATATTCGCGGTGCCACCTAATTTATGCATAAAGCATCTCTCTACAAGGATACTAACATATCCCGTCCTTAGATAACGGTAGGCTTCCGGCATGGCATACTCTCCTAGGATTTCCTCCAGCTTCTACAAAGGCCATTCATTAATTCTTTCTCTACTAAAGTCCCACCCTTCTTTAGCTCTCTGGAAAAGAAACGAACCAACTACTCTTCTTTGTCAACGAATTTTTCATATTTGCTTAATAATAACACGGTTAATTAATTAAAACAATAGCCTCCCCCTCCTAAATAGGATAAAGGACCTAGGCTTAACCGAGAAGATCTTCCTTAAGCTTCTCATAGGCCTTAAGGCCAGTAACCTTCTTTTCTCCGTTAATTATAAAAGTAGGCACAGAGTTTATCTCGTATACATCCTTAAGCCTGTCTGCCTCTGCCATCTCAGCTTCAAAGCTGCCCTTATCAATCTCTGTATTCATCTCAAGGGTATCCAGCTCAAGGACTAGGGCTATCTCATTAATTATAAGGGGGTCCCCCACATTTTTACCATACTCAAAGATATACTTATAGGCCAGTAAAGAAAACTCTAGCCCCTTTCCCTGGCTCTGTGCATACAGGCCAGCCCTATGGAGCCTGTTTGTATTAAATTTCTTGTTCTTGTTCTTATAAACCAGGCCATACTCCCTGCCCAGCCTCTCAATTCTTTTGTAGCCATTCTCTATTACCTTTTCATCAAGGGAATCCCTTAGATCCCCTCCTTCTAAAGGAAGGTCCGGGCTAAGAAGAAAGGGGACAAACTCAATTTTAAGGTCCTCAACTTCCTCCTTTAGTTTCATTGCAATGGCAAGGCCTATATAGCAAAAGGGGCAGGCATAGTCTGAAAAGATTTTAATTTCCTTCATTTTTTCTCCTCCATAATTATTTTCCATCTCTTTAAAGAGTGATACCCATAGTTTAATAATAAACTCTAACTTATCTTTAATGGTGGCTAAAGAGTGCCTGGGGGTATAGACTTTCTTAAGGAGGTCTCTATTATGGCAAAAACAAATAATTCGGCCCCACTTTGGTCAAAAAATTTTATTACTGTTCTTATTTCCCATTTCTTTCTACTCTTTGGCTTCCAGGCCCTGATACCTACTATTCCACTTTTTGCTAGTACCTTTAGCACCAGTGAGACCTTTATAGGTCTAGTGGCAGGAGTTTTCACCATATCCGCCTTTGCCATCAGGCCTATCTCAGGCAGTTTTCTTGATAGAAAGGGAAGGAGAATGGTCCTGGCCCTGAGCCTGATAACCTTTATTGCCTCTGCCTTTTCCTACACCCTGGTCACTGGCTTAAGCAGCTTTTTGGTTCTAAGGTTTATCCATGGCCTGGGCTGGGGAAGTTCCAATACCGCCTCGGACACAGTGGCCACTGACAACATCCCCCTGGACCGCTTTGGCGAGGGCATGGGTTACTTTGGCCTCTCCATGACCCTGGGAATGGTTGTAGGACCTGCTACAGGTATGTTCATTGCAACTAACTTTGGTTTCAACACCCTTTTTTATGTTTCAGCCTTCCTAGTGCTGCTAAGTCTCCTTATTTCTTCAACCATCAAATATGAAGCACCCATAAAGAAAAAGGAAAAGGAAGCCCTCTTTGTCTTTGACAGGGAGGCTCTGGAACCTGCCCTTTTAATGTCAATGATAACCATAAGCTATGGAACCCTTATGGGCTTTATCCCTCTCTATGCCCAGCAGCAGGGTATTGCCAATACAGGGCCCTTTTTTACAGTCTACGCCCTAGCTATGCTAATCACCAGACCCTTCTTAGGCAGGCTAATAGACAGCCATGGCTTTGACTACACTGTCCTTCCAGGAATAAGTATGGTCCTGGTCTCCATGGCCTTAGTCGGATTATCCTTTAGCCTAGGTAGTTATTTATTAGTTGCTGTAATTTATGGCACAGGCTTTGGTTCCTGTCTCCTAAGTTTTCAGACCATGGCCATAAAAAATATGCCCCCAGAAAAAAGGGGAGGAGCCAATGCTGTCTTCTATGTAGGCTTTGATGGGGGAATGACCCTGGGTTCCATCCTCTTTGGCTATATAGCTAGCCAGCTAGGTTACTCAAACATGTATTTGATCACACTAATCCCTGCAGCTCTAGCACTTCTAGGCTACCTGCTAATCAGAAAAAATTTTTAGAGAGATTCAGTGGCTAAACAAGAAGCCCAGACTGATGACCAGTTATCAGCCTGGGCTTTCCTATTAAAAAAGGTTTTTATCCTTCCTGTTCATCAATTTTCTTTGCCACTCCATAATGGAAGACCCCCCTCCTCTGGCGACTAAGCTTAAAACCTTGACTCTCAATTTTCTTATGGGTTTCAAGATTAAGCTGGCAGCCACTGGCAAGCCTCCTCCAAAGGGGATTCACCAATTCAACCAGGCCCCCAGTCAAGCTTCCCCTGGGTTTTTCATGCTCTATAAACAAATAGACCCCATCATCTTTAAGCACCCTTCGTATTTCCCTGATGGCTTTAAGCTGGTCTGGAACAGAGCAGAGGGTCAGGGTTAAAACTACCGTATCAAAGCTTGCATCCTCAAAGGGTAACTCTTCTGCACTTAGGACATGGTAGGTCACATCGGAAAAGGCCCTCATGTTCTCCTTTATATCTAGGGCATCCAAAGATTTAATTTTGCTATGGTCAAAGTAGGCCATGTTGGCACCATTGCCAAAGCCAATCTCCAGGACTCTGCCAAAGGCCTGGGGCATTAGAGCCCTTCTAATCCTAGCAAGATATAATTTTTCCAGGGGGGCCATTACTAGATCATATCCGGTCATTTCCTACTCCTTATTTAAGCTAACTTATACCCTACCAAACCCTGCACTAACTAAAGAAGTCTTAAGACGACACTTATTAAGCCCTAGTCTTATAAATATAATCCAGGCCTCTGACTCTTGTAGTATAATAATCACTGAGGATTGGAGGTCATATATGTCAAGAGTTAAAATTTCTGACTCTGCTAGGATTGTTGGAAAAGTTAGAATGGGTCAGGGCTCCTATCTAGCCCAGGGAACCCTAGTCAGATCAATTGATGATTCAGTGAAAATTGGAAATAGAAGCTGGATTCTTGAAAATTCTGTCCTTATAGGCAGCCCCTCCTTTCCCCTAGAAGTGGGAGAGAAAACTGTTTTTGGCCATAAATGCATAGCTATCGGAACCAGCATCGGCAACCTCTGCGAGATAGGCAATGGAACCATCTTTCTAGAAGGTTCAAAAATCGGAGATAGGTGTATCTTTGGTGAGGGAACCCTGGTTCCTAAGGACATGGTTATCCCCAGTGGCTGCGTTGTGGTTGGAAGGCCCGCCAGAATAATAAGAAAACTTAATGACCAGGACCAGGCCATGATTAAAAGGATGAGGGGCGGGGATGTTTCCCTCTCAGCCTATGAAGAAGAAATAATAGAAGGAGAGAATACAAGTATGGGTAAGCTCTATCATTATAAGGATAAATATCCCCAGCTGGCTGATTCAGTCTATCTCTATGATAGTGCTGAACTAACTGGAGATATAATAATAGGCGACAAGAGCATTATCGGCTCAGGTGTTAGGATTATCGGTGACTCCCACGGCCCAGTGAGGATTGGAAAAAATGTACATATCCTGGAGAACTCTGTCCTCCACCTGCTGCCAGACAATGAACTTATTATAAAGGACAATGTCACAATTGGGCCCGGCTGCATAATTCACGGCTGCACCATAGGAGAAAACTCTATTATTGAATCCGGAGCCATAATCTCTGACTATTCCAGCCTAGGAAAAAACACTCTAGTAAGATCAGGTAGCCTGGTCAAGCAAAGGAGTATCTTCTCAGACAACCTAATTCTCCAGGGCTTTCCAGCTAAAGAGGTGGGAAGTCTAGACCAGCTCCAGGAAAGACCAGCCTGGTCCTTCGACTAAGCAAGGAAAATCAAGCACTAATCAGGTTAATTATAAAAAGCCGGGAGCCTAGATGAGGTGACCCCTTAAAGTTGGACTAGTTTGAGCAGAGACTTTTATAAGTTTCTGCTCTTTTTTATGCAGCAGCTAAACTAGCCAGCCTTGCTATATCTCCCTCTTCCTTGTAGTTTAGGATACTCTCGTGGTCCTTTTTCATAATCTTTTCATATACAAATTCATCAAATTCATAGGCCCAATCAAAGCCCTTGTCCGCCATGGTCCAGTCCACCATCCTTAGGTTGTGGACAATATTTCCTGAGCCATATATGAGGACTCCCTGGTCCCTAAGACTTCTTAGCTCTCTGCCGATGTTGTAGTGGGTCTTTGGTGGTGCAGCAGCATCAATGCTAATCTGGAAAACAGGGATATCCCTCTCGGGATACATGTGGACCAGGACTGACCAGCTACCATGGTCAATTCCCCAAGAGTTATCAAAGCTTGAATCACTGGAGATTAGCTCCTTGGATAGACCCGCTAAATCCGGTGAGCCAGGAGCGTCATAAATAATCTCATAGAGTTCTCTAGGAAAACCATACATGTCATGGATGGTTTTGGGGGCCTCTTCATTGTTGATCCTAGTGTCTTTTTTATACCAGTGGGCAGATACTGCAAGAATGGCTCTGGGTCTAGGTATCTTCATAGCTATTTCCTTCCAGGTCCTGGTGTAGCAGTTGTCTTCTATAGCATTCATGGGTGAACCATGACCTACAAATAAAACAGACATTCTTTCCATAATCTTCTCCTAATTCTTGTCTTTAACTACTTTATTCATCAAAGGAATGGACTAGAAACTCCCCAAAATGCCTAGCCCAAAAATCTTCATTATGTCTTCCTCCATTTATGACCCTGAGGCAGAGCCTATCTGGATCCTGGCCCTGGTCTAAGAGGAACTCATAGTAATTTAAAGAGCTTTTTATATAAACCCTGCTCAAATCCTGGCCACTGTAGAGCTCCTCTCCCTCGTGACCTTCCTGGGTTCCCACCATGATATAGACCCTGGTTGTGGGTGCCAGGGGATTTTTGTCTACATAATCCAGGAAGGCCCCTTCACTGACCCAGGAGGCTAGAGAAAAGATCCCCAGTGAACCAAAGATATGGGAGTATTTAGTACCAATATAGGCGCTTATCAAGCCCCCTAGGGAGCTACCTGCTAGTAAACTGTGCTCTGGCCCAGACAGGGTGGGATAGAGCCTATCTATTAGGGGCTTGACCTGGTCCACTAGCCACTGGCCATAAAGATCTCCCCAGCCACCTCTAGATTCATCATCCAGCTTCCAGGGTGCATATTCATCCAGCCTTTTTTCTCCCAGATTATCTATTCCTACAAAAATCAAATCAGGTATGGACCTCTTCTTTTGTAGAGAAATAAGCCCCCAGCTCCTACCCGAGAAGGACTCTCCATCAAAAAAAAGATTCTGACCATCATGCAAATAGACCACAGGATAGCGCCTTTTTTTCCTTCTATCAAAGTCTTTGGGCAAGAGAACCCTGATGCGACGGAGCTGGTCCCCATAGGGCCCTTTTATATAGTGGGTCTCAATCAGAGCTTTTCTAAAAACTGGCCTACTTATTTTCATCACTGCTATCCCTTCTTTACCAAAACCAAATTGATTTCTTCCATAAAAAAACACCGCCAAAAACGCAAATCCTACAGCTTAATTCTACCCTATATTTTATCTCTTTAATTACTGCTCTCAAGTTGTCTAACCCAGCATAGAATTCTGGATCTAAATAGTTAGCCTTGTTGCTCCTCTTGCTATGGACTATACTGGGTTAAACACCTTAATAGATCAAAGATCTTCATCTACATAGGAGGAGCCCAAACCATGGAAATGGAATTTTTTAAAAAGAAGTTTGGCCATGGAGACCTCTATAGGTCCCTGGTTTTTACAATAAGAAGTATCAAATACATCAAAATGAATAGAAAAGAGAATCTAATTTCTGGCCAGTTCCAAGAAAGAATCATGCTGGCAGTAACTCAAGTCAATGGCTGCGAGGTCTGCTCCTATGCCCATACCAAGATTGCTCTAGAGGAGGGTATGGATCCAGAGGAAATTTCTTCCATCCTAATTGGAAACCTGGAAAACAGCCCAAAAGAAGAAGCTGTAGGCATCCTCTTTGCCCAGCACTACAGTGACAATAATCAGATGGCTACCAAGGAAACCTGGCAAAGACTGGACCAGGAATATGGCCAGGACAGGGCCCTGGTTATCCTAGCCTATACAAGGATGATAACTTTTGGCAACATCTATGGTATGGCAATAAGTGCCCTTAGAACCAGGTTTAAGGGACAACCCTCAGGTAAAACCAGCTTGTTTTATGAGCTCTCCATGATTATATCTATTATCCCTTTACTACCGGGGGCAGCCCTCCAGGCCCTTTTTGATAATCTAACAAATAAATCTAACCTTCCCTATGTGGAAAAATAGGGTAGAGAATAACCGGACTATCCATTAACAGATATAGAGGAGAATTATTCTAACTATGGATTCAGCTGGAACAACCAAGCTGGACCTTGAAAAATACTTTAGGATTTGATGTCGTGGAGATGGGGGTTAGAAGAGAGCCAAAACTAGTCATGTTAGTAAGAAAGGTGGAGTAAATGGCTAGGAGTAGATTTGAGCAAACAGCTGAAGAAATGACGGTTACATTAATACCACAGTGTAATTCTTGTAAATTCGGCAAGGGATATTATGGCTGTAAAGTTTATGGAGAGAAACCACTAAAGTATAGAAAGAACAAAGAGATCTGTCCCTCAAGAGAAGAAAGAGCATAGACAAAAGAAGTTGAAGATGGTTACCAAAAAAGTAGTTATATAGCTTTCCATTTATAGAAAGACCATCTATAAAAAGAGCCACAGAAGAAGATCAGGGAGGCCTGACTAATATGATTTTAATACTCCAACAGGGGAGGTAAATTTTGAAGAATTAAAGCTAATCCACAACCATTTACCAGTGGACTTTACCTATGTAGATGAAAATCATAGGGTCAGATATTTTTCTGACTCTAGAGAGAGAATCCTTCCCCTGCCACAGAGTAGGTAATCTTACCTACTTCTTTATCACCCTCTAAAGCATAATGCTTTTTTTTGCCTTTAACACATTCCAACCTATCTTTATAAAACAGTTTTTTTAAGACCTTTTTTAAGAACCTAAAACTCAATTGTATATATTTCCTGACTAGGTATTCAAAGGAGACTTGATAACTAATAGAAGATTACTTTAATAAAAGGAAATCCACAACCCATAAATGAGCTGTGGTCTTATAGTTTAATGAAGGATTTCCACTTACAAAACCAAAGACTTGTCCTTTTCTTCATCTAAAAAAGTAATGTACTACAAAAATAGAATTTCAATTGCCCTGTTATTAATTTCTACTAGACCCTCCTCCTTCATATACCTTAGTTCTCTAAACAATGAAGGTCTTCTGACCCCTAAGTGATCGGCCAACTGTTTTTTAGACATCGGTAGGATAATAGACTTAGAATCTTGTTCTGCAGAAAGAGCGGTTAGGTAATCAACCAGATTCTCCCTTAATGATTTTTGAGTATACATGGCTATCCTCTGATTCATACCTTGGGAATTTAAGGAGAGTGATTTAACAAAGGGGATTACAAAGTTATATTCTCTAAGTAGATCGATTACCGCTTTTTTTGATACATGGAACAAGGTAGAGTTTGCAGTACAGTAGATATTCATAGGGTACTTGTTTAGGTTCCCCAATAATAGATTTGCACCAATAATGTCACCCTTGGTAAATTCAAAAACAATTGTCTCGTACCCGTTAGCTGCCAAAGAATAGGCTATCAACTTGCCCGAACCAACAATATCTATACCCTGGCATTTGGAGTACTGCTCATGCACTGTAACGTCTTTTGGGTAAGATCCCTTGGTAATCTGTCCACTAACAATTAGTTCCTTAATTATTTTTGAGTCAACCCTTTCAAAAAGTGGTAGTTTCTTCAATTCTTTGATCATTAAATTAGCTCCTCTTCTGCTGTTAAATGAAAGCTAAGCCCTGGGTTTCATTTAATTATAAGCAAAAGAAACCTAGGTGTCTATTTAATCCTTTGTTTTTAGGTTACTATAGATGCGGAGTGCAAAATTCAAATCTAAACAAACCAAAGGAGGAAATTTGATATGATTGAACAAGTATTTGACCTATCCAAGGATGATAAAAAGGTTGTGGATAGAGTTATTTTTGACGAAAATCTTCATTATTTACATATGATTTTCAATAAAGGTGAAGGACTCCCTGAACATTTTTCCAACTCTAATGTCTACATGACAGTTATCAGAGGTACCCTTTCCATCGGACTTAATAATCAAACCACCCATGAGTATTCATCCAGGACTATGCTGAAGATTCCTGTTGACACAAAAATGAATGTTCAAAACCTACATGATGAAACCTTGGAATTAATTGTGGTCAAGGCACCGGCTCCCAGAGCCTAGGTTAAGGGGGGTATAAGTGGATATTTTTACACTAGTTATGTGGATTGGCACATTAGTTTTTCTTGCAATCTCCTTTGCTAAAAATAAGGCTAAAACAGCTAAGGCCCTGAAGATGGCTCTCAATATGGGAAAGGGTATGGCCTTAAGTATTTTTACAATTATTTTTGCCATAGGATTAATCCTAACACTAATGCCGCCAGCTGAAATTGCTATTTTTGTAGGTAAACAGCCAGCTTTTCTTGCAACTGTGGCCTCTGCTTTATTGGGTACCATAACTCTGGTTCCCGCTTTCATTGCCTTTCCCTTAGTGGGAACCCTAGTGGATGCTGGAGTTGGTATAGTTCCCTCTGTTGCCTTTTTAACCACCCTAACCATGGTTGGAATAGTGACATTTCCACTTGAAAAAAAGGAGTTTGGAACTAAGTTCACAGCAATACGCAATGGATTAAGTTTTATATTTGCAATAATTATTGCATTAATAATGGGGGTCTTTATATGATGATTTTAAGGAGAATAAAAGATAACCTTTTCCTATTTACAATTATTTTGGCATATGGGCTTATTTCTATCATCAACCCCTCCATGGGATTGGCATCAGTAAAAAATAGTGGCTACTATATTAAAGAAATGCTTATGATTATGCCAGTAATCTTTGTTCTTACGGCACTTCTAGATCTGTGGGTCCCAAAAGAAAAAATTATGCAGTTTTTAGGCAGGGATGCCAAGGCCAAGGGGCTCTTACTAGCCTTCGTAATAGGTAGTGTCTCAGCAGGACCAATTTACGCTGCTTTTCCTATGTGTACCATGCTTCATAAAAAAGGAGCCTCTATTAGAAACATTGTAGTCATTTTAAGCTCCTGGGCTGTTATAAAAATTCCCATGCTTCTAAATGAGGCTAAATTTCTAGGTTTGAGATTTATGATAGTTCGTTGGTTACTAACAGTTGCCGCCATTATAATATTCTCATGGCTTGCTGATAAAATAATAAAAGACGAAGATTTACCACAAGGTGAAGCCCAAAAGCTAGGGGTCTCTATCAATAAAGAAGCCTGCATAGGATGTAGGATATGTGTTGAAATCTATCCTGAGCTTTTTGAAATGAAGGCTAAAAAGGCCTTCGTCAAAGATTATGATGATAGGGAAATTGATAGTGAAAGACTCAAAAAAACAATGATGGACTGCCCCGTAAAGGCAATAGAGCATACTGAATAATAACTAAAAAAAAGATAGAGCACTTCAAATAAAGAGAAAACTTGATACTTTTCCCTTGAATTATAACTTATAGTCAATGAGTCAGATTTTAACCGATGGGCCATTCGAAAGAATGGCTCTTTTCTTCTTAGTCTTGATTAAATAGAATAAAATCTTCGTTCTTTGCGCCTAAGACCCTAGGAAATACAACTTTAAATACCGTGGCTTCTTCGTCACTTTGTACAGAAATATTAGCTCCATGTCTTTTTACGATTTCTGATGCAATAGCCAGTCCTAGACCTGTTCCAATCTTATTGCTCTTATCGTCATTTTTGTGAAAACGCTCAAAAATAAAGGGGATATCCTTCTCCAAAATTTTCTCGCCGTGGTCAATTACAGTCAAAATAAAGTCATTTGGACAGGTTAAACCAACACCTACAAGTCCCCTTTCCTTTGAGAATTTTATGGCATTATCCAACAAAATAACAAGCAACTGACGGATACGATCATAGTCGCCACTTATGATACAGCCTTTCTTGGGCATGGTTAAATCAAAAGAAAGGTCTTTCTTTTGAGCAGCAGGCCTCATAGCACGAACCGCGTCATTTATCACATCACATAAATTTATCTCTTCCATGCGAAGATAAAAACCTATATCCTGCAGACGAGATAACTCTAACAAATCATTGACCAGTCGTTCTAAATGCCTACTTTCTAATAGCATTTGCTGATAATACTCTTCTATTTCTTCAGGATTGTTAACCACACCATCCTGTAAAAGCTCCAGGGAACCTCGTAGTACAGCAACTGGAGTTCGCAGCTCATGAGATACATTGGCGACAAAGCTCTCACGCATTTTATCCAAATTTTCTCGCTGACTTTCAACTTCCTGTAGGCGTTGTGACAGTGTATCAAGTACAGAAGCTAGCTGTCCTATCTCATCTTCTGACACCAGGCCTGTATGCACCGAGTAATCACCATCTATTAAGGACAAGGCCATGTTTTTCATCTTAAGCAGTGGTTTTGTATATAGATATGATAAAAGCGCCGCAAGGATACCAGATACAAAAAGCGCTACAAGACAAGCTATAATTACTGTGCCCAGTCCCTGGGTGACGGCAGATGTAATTCCACTGACCGGCGAGTGAAGCAAAACGGCTCCTACAATATCTTCGCCAAACATGATTGGTGCACCCAGTGTCAAGGCACTTACACCAAGTATGCCAGAGAATTCCTCACTGTATGTTATTTCACCAGAAAAAACCTTACGTACCATCTCATCTGCATTTTCAGGCAAATCTTCGTAGCGAATAAAATGATTCCCCTGCCCACGACTGGTTATTGTAAGGTTTTCATCTACAATCCAAACCTCTGCCATGGCAAGCTCGTCTAAAAACCGTATATAGGCGCCATAGCCGCCCTTGCCACCAGCACCGAAAGAAGATAGACTTTCAGCAATTGAAAGAGCCTTTTGCTCCATAACTGCCCTGTTAATTTCTACAGTATGATTACGAAAGAGCATGATAAAAACACTGCCCAGAACAATTGAAAACAAGAGCATAAGGGCAGCAAAAGTGGCCAGTAACTTGATAAAAATCTTACTCTTCATCTAGCACCTCGAACTTATAACCAACATTACGTATGGTTCTGATTTCCCAATTAGGATGAAGCGCAGCACTAAGCTTTGCACGCAGACGTTTTATATGGGAGTCCACTGTGCGGGGATCGCCATAGTAGTCATATCCCCACAGTAAATCAAGGAGCATCTCCCTAGAATAAGCCCGGCTTTTGCCCTTTGCCAGTGTCCACAACATATCTACCTCTCTTTTAGTAAGTGGAATATTCATTTCACCCACACTAACACTGTAATCAGCTAGATTTATTCTTAAATTATCGATGGAAAGAATTTGCTCATTTACATTTTCACTTTTATCAATTCTACGCATAACAGCTTTTATTCGTGCCAAGACCTCGCCTGGAGAAAAGGGTTTTACTATATAATCATCAGCACCAATTTCCAGCCCCATTATTTTTTCAAAATCTTCGCCCCTTGCTGTAATCATAATAATAGGAACATCAGACTGCTTTCGTATCTCTTTGCAAACTGCAAAACCATCAAGCTTTGGCATCATCACATCCAGCAAAATAATTTGTGGCCTACATTGATTAAAGATTTCTAGAGCTTCCTCACCATCACTTGCAAGCAGGGTATTATAACCCTCTTTTTCTGCTGCTGTCTTTAGTATCTTTAAAAGCTTGGGATTATCATCTGCGATTAAAATGCTTGTCATGGTAATGCCTCCTTATATCATTATATTACAGCTAAAGAATATGGCAAACCAATGGCAAGAGCAAAATAATTAACATCTAATTTCCTTGAATATGCCACATATCTGCCATATAAGCTTGCTAAGCTTTGATTACACTCAAAACAAACTATTTTCAGAAAGGAGTTTTTACTATGAAAAAGATAAAGATACTAATGATAGGACTTACTCTTAGTCTTGCCATTGCTGCTATATCAATAACAGCCTTCGCAGCCTCCAGCTACTCAAGTCCCGCTGAGATAGTAGCAGGACTTACCGGAAAAACAACTGATAACATAATTGCCGAGAAAATGGAAGGTCAAAAAACCTATGGTGCAATTGCCCATGAAGCTGGAAAATTCACTGAATTTAAGGAAGAAATATTAAAACTGAAAAAAGATAATCTTACAACCCGACTTGAAGCAGGTGAGATTACCCAGGAGAGACATGATGCTATTTTAAAAGCACTGGAAGAAAATAAGGATTATTGCGACGACAGTGGGAGTGCTAAAATTGGCCAAGAAATGGGAGCAAGATTTGGCTCAAAGGGTTCGGGACAAGCTTTTGGTGGTGGACAGGGTCAGGGTCAAGGGAAAAACGGTGCCATGGGTGGTAAGGGTTGGCGAAATTGCCTTCCCCATGAACCAGCTAATTAATGGTATATAACCTATCATGCTTCTACTTGTACTCTTAAAGTTCTAAGATAATAGTAGTAAAATATGGGTTTGTGGTTAAGCTAAAAAGCTATCCATAAACCCATATTTAAATTATTATTACCACCAGTAGCAAACTAAAGACTACTTTTAACGATTTTTCCTTGGCTTAATTCTATTGTTTTTACTATTATTTGTTTTTATTTGAATTCCCCTCTTATTTTGACTAGGGTTTCTTTTGTTAAAAGTCCCTTTGCACGGGCCCAAAAAACAAAGGCGCCAACAAGACATAAAGTACCAGATGCAACTATAAGTGGATGAAGCTTTGTGACCTCCAAAAATTTACTTACATCCTCGCCCTGTGGAAGTGAGATAAATAAAGAAGCAATAGGAAAGGCTAACCACACAAGCATAGAGGATAGCAATCCAGTAAAGACAATAAGGTGACATGTATGATACCCCAGAAACTCTACACTTGGCTTGTAAAAACCAATGGCAAGAGCGCCTATAAGTACTGGTAAAAGCATACCTGCAGCATGGTTCAAGGCTGCTGTAAGTGGGGTAAAGGTTCCGCCGCTATAGCTTACCTGGGCCGCCAGATTCCAAAACACAAAATTTTCAATGGTTCCACCGCAAGCTACAACCACAAGGAGGTGCCCCATTTCATGGAAGAATGTATACAAAAGAAAATAGACTGGCATAAATAAAAGAACCGATAGTATTGTTTTGGATTTTTGACTCATAGGAGTTCTCCAGTATTTATAGTATTTATTATCTTATAACACCAAGGGTGATGTCCTGCAAATCACAGCCATAAAGCCTTTGAATTTTTAGTTCATTCCCTGACAAGCACAGTTAGAGCTTCAACGTGTTTTGAGAGGTCAGTATAGCTGTCAAAAATTAGTTGCCTTAATATTTTTATGTGAAATTTTCCTCTGCGGTAACATATCCAAGATTGAGTCTCATATGGGGGAACAAATCATAACAGATTGGCTATTTTACTTGATTTAATTGCTTACTAGAATAGAACGGAAAGTTTCATCAACTGAAAGACAATTCACACATGCGTCACCATATAAAACTTATGATAAATAGCAAATCTCACTGTTACAGGGCAAATACTCATTATTACTTCTAATCTTTATCGGATCTTGTGCTTTCTTTCTCCGCCGACTAAACTGATACCTTTAAAAAGCTGCTTTCTTTACTTAAGATAATAAATCACATATTCAATCTTCCGCTCGACTTTACCTATCTCAAGTGTATCATCCTGTACAACAGTAATGCATTATAGATTAAACCGTAGCCAGAATACACTCTAGCTACGGTTTAATAAAATTAAAATTGTATCACTTCATCTAATTTAATTGTATTCTCCATACTAAATTGATGGGAAATAATTATTATGGTTCGGTCTGTAATTGATAAGAGTTGCTTTTCAATTGCCCTAGCATTATTTTCATCGAGATTAGCTAACGGTTCATCTAAGATAAGTATTGGTGTTTCTCTTAAAATTGACCTAGCTAAAGTAACTCTTCTTTTTTCTCCTCCTGAATATAATGTAATTATTTTGCATTCTTTCCATACTTCTAAAAAGGCTGATTTTAAAGAGTAGCCCTTTCAAATAGCTCATCCGCAATCAAATCATTAGCATCTAACATAGAAATCCTCCATCTTTAAAATTTTGTGTTTTGGTAGAGGGTTATTAACCCAGTGTTCATCGTTACTATTTGCCGTTGTCATAATTAGGGTTCACTGAATCTCAAATAATCATTAGAATTTCAACGCAAAACGCCATTTTTATGGTATAATAAGTGCAAGGGAAACCCAACATTTAGGCAAAAACCTTGCACTTTTATTCTAGGAGGATTCAATGTATAAA
>LFTD01000004.1:19937-21261 GCA_001512625.1 Clostridiales bacterium DTU036
TCCCTCTCTTACGAGGAGACAAGGCAACAGATCTACCCACAGGGCACAGGCTGGAAAACCCCTATCTTCAATGGTTTATTGGGCTACCATACTATTCCTATGAACCGCCCTTTGATGCCAGTACGATGGTATCGTTCCAAAAACGCATTACTCCAGAAATGATAGAGCTGGTGAACGAGGCCATCATTCGAGGAGCTGTAGAAAAGTAGGAAACCGCTGAAATTTCAGAAGATTCTGAGGACAATTCTGATGAGCAAGATTCTGATGATAACAATGATGACGGCGATAAACCGAACTCTGGTACCCTCATTCTTGATGCAACCTGCGCTCCCAGCGATATCACTTTCCCGACAGATGTGAGCCTACTTTCCAAAGCCAGAGAACACACTGAAACAATGGTCGATGAGCTCCACGCACAAAGACAGGGGAAGAAGAAACCCCGGACCTACCGCAAGGTGGCACGTCAGAAATATTTACTCTTTGCCAGAAACCGCAGGCCTTCCCGAAAGGTCATCCGACAAGCAGTGAAATCACAGCTAGGCTTTGTAGGAAGAAACCTCAAATACATTGAAGCCCTGTTATTGGAAGGCCTAGAGCTCTCCGATCATTCCAAGAAAAAGCTTAAAATTGTTGAGAAACTGTACCAACAACAGCTGGAAATGTATGAGAACCGAGTTCACAGCACACCTGATCGAATCGTCAGTTTGGATCAACCATGGGTCCGACCAATAGTCCGTGGTAAGTCCAAAGCAAGGACAGAGTTTGGAGCGAAGGTAGCCATCAGCATGGTGGATGGGTTTGCACGAATCGAAAAACTCAGCTGGGATGCCTTCAATGAGGCTGGGACGTTTATTGAAAGTGTTGAAAAGTACCATCGCACCTATGGTTGCTATCCTGAGCGAGTCCTTGTGGATATGATTTATCGAAACAGCGTGAACCGCAGTTATTGCAAGAGCAAAGGCATCACCATGAGTGGTCGTAAACTCGGGAGGCCACCATCAGACCCAGAGATTCGTAGGCAACAAAACCTCGAAGAGAGGGCACAAGCCGGCGAACGGAATGCAGTGGAAGGCAAGTTTGGGGAAGCGAAAAGGCGATATGGCCTAGACCTTCTCATGGCACGGAGACAGGACACCTGTGAAACCAGTATCCATATGGTATTCCTGGTGATGAACCTGGCAAAAAGACTTCGTCTCTTTTTGTTCTCTTTTTTCAAAAATTTGCAATTTTGTGCCAAAAACTTTTTTCGCACCCTTGTGGGGTCCTGTGAAAACTTTGGGAAAGCGGCTCAAATTTAGTAGTAAGAGTTATTCAATAGCCCCTA